>JBFKMY010000082.1:0-8955 GCA_041629615.1 Thermodesulfovibrionia bacterium
TTAGATAAAAACAAAAACAGATATATCTTCCGCCCCGTAGTGTTTATCGACATAGTGGGAGATTATCCACCGGGCAGACTCATGAGGGTGACGGGTATCGTCCAGGATATTGACCTGGATCATAAAATGTTTTCCCTTTGCCCCGATGATAATAACGCCGAAAGTTACAAGGGTGCAAGCAGCAATGATGATAATGACCGGTGCTGCATAACGGTCTATGTTTCGGACAGCACGTCCTTCTTTAATTCAGAAGTTCAGGGAAACCCGGTGCAATGGGAAGATCTTTGGGAGGGGTCCTCTGCCACGATTATTGGCTTCCCTGACGTCAGCGGTTCGAAAAATGACGGCAATAAAAAGTGGCATATGGGGGTGGATGCCATTGTTGTGGAATCAGGCAAATTCCTGAAACTGAGGGGCACGATACGTTCGGACGTCGCATCAGATGTACATCAGTTTGAATTTCGGATTGATCCCGATCAGGAGCTCCCATCCGGTGACGCTGTTACGGTCCAGCTTCAAACGGGGACAAAGATATATTCCCAGACAGGAGTTGCCCTTGATGCATCTGCCATCGTTGCGCACAGGAGTGCAGAAATTGACGGGATACTCTTGATTGACACTCTTCCCCATGTCCTCAATGCAGCATTTATTTCTATCGGCGCGGATGTCATCCCCGCCGGGAAGTTATCAGGGACAATTGACAATAAAAACGACAGCTCCAGGACCTTTGATCTGATAACACCATCCGAGACTGCCTGCGTTGAAGTCTCAGACAATGCACAGATATTTCTCATTACCAGCAATACCCATCTGGTAAGCCGGATGATCAACTTTACGGAACTGTATGACGGGGAACAGGTAGATCTCTACGGCAGCAGCAATGCCGCATCAGGGTGTTTTGCGGCTGATACGGTTATCGCATTCGGCCCTGTTGTGCATGCGGACGTGTTCTTTACTACTGATCTGAACGAGTGGCTGGCCATGGTAGCAGGGGAAGAAGTTTTTACAACAGGAGCAGGGAATATGGCCCTTGCAGATGAGACATTGGCACCTCCCGGACCGGATGCCCAGCTTGGCCCCATCCTGACTTTTCAAAGCATGAATACCGGTCTTTCGAGCAGCTTTGCAGTTGAAACCCTTCAGAGTGGCGCGGGATTCACATTTTCCGATGTCGAATCGGGTGTCCCTGTGACAGATTTTGATAATGCCCTCTCTGTTGGAGATGGCGATGATTTCTCAGATGATGACTGGCGTCTTCGTCTGCTTGATGGTGCCGGCATGATGGCCTTCGGATTTGAATTGCGACACTCCCTCTCCGGTCCTGAAGAATCAATAGCGCTTTACTCCGGTGGTGAACCAATCGGGACAATAGACCTCAGTTCACTCCCCCGGACATTCCACGCGAACCTTTTTATCGGAATAACTTCTGATGTTCCCTTTGACCGTTTAGATTTTGACGAGGACCCTGATGGAGACGATATTGCCATTGCGGATTTCCGCTTTGGCGAAATAATCCCCTGATCAAGGGGGAGAAGAAATTATGTTCATACCATAATGCTCTCAAAGCACCTGCTTTGCCAATTCCGCTATGCCATAAAAAGACACGGGGGAACGGGAAGCATGGCCCGGACCACTGTGGCTGCAATATTTCTTTCAGCAGCAATAATTCTTGCATGCAAAAAAACACGTCTTAACAGGCTGTTATCGTATTCCTGCTGATTATTGTAAAGATATATTGCCTGAATACATTCCCGGCCACCACAAGAAATCTCCGCATAACTGCCTGTTTTCAATGAATAAAGAAAATTCACCCCACGTGGCACGTCACTTGCGTTATTCCCCACCAATATTCTGATTTTCCAGAAAAAAA
The DNA here is from genome assembly GCA_041629615.1 of Thermodesulfovibrionia bacterium. GTDB lineage: Bacteria > Nitrospirota > Thermodesulfovibrionia > UBA6902 > UBA6902 > JBFKMY01. The sequence goes on from JBFKMY010000082.1 coordinate 1,871, forward strand.
TATCAACAATAAAAGCCTGATGCTTTGATGCTCACAGCGTACGGCTAACCTGTTTGAAAGGAGGTTGTTAATGAAAGAAACAAAAGAAATCAAAAACAGCACATTGAGCGTGATGAAGGCAGACGTCACCGCCACGGAGATCGACGCCTTTGTCTTCTACGCCCGCAGTGATCTGAAGCTCGGGTCCGGCTTCGGTAATGCAATAGCGCTCAGGGGGGGGCCTTCCATACGGAAGGAACTCGAAAATCTTGGGCCCTTAAACGTAACAGAGGTTGTCGTAACAACAGCAGGGAACATGAAGGCCAAAAACATAATTCACGCAAACGGCCCTAAATTCCAGGAAGAAAATATTGAGCAGAAATTAAAAACCACCATCATCAATGTTCTCAAGGCTGCAGAAGCAAACGGCATTGAAAGTATCGCCTTTCCTCCCATGGGAGCAGGATTTTACGGAGTGCCGATAGATACCAGCGCAAAAATTACCATTGAAACCATCGCCGAGTATCTGAACAAAGGATCGGAGATCAAGGATGTGGTCATTTGTGCAAATGATTCCAGGGAGTACAGGGCCCTGGAGCCGAAACTTAAAGACCTGATGAAAAAAGCAGCTTAAGATCAGAAAGGAGAAAGTATGAGCAACCTATTACATTTTTCAGAACATACATTACAGGAAATTGCCCTTGTCTTTATGGCAACGGTTTATTTCATGAGAATCAGATGGTTTTTAAAGTGGCCCCTCGCAAAGGAACGCCAGCCGGCAACAGGCCTGGGCGACACCAATCCTAAAAAGGGCGCACGCTATTCCGTTGCAAATATTGTAAAACCCTGGGAGATGGAGAGTGCACGTTCCAAGCCGCTCATGTACACACAATTCGTCCTGTTCCACCTCGGTGTTGTAGCAGCCATCGCCCTGTCGTTCATTATCCCCTACGGCCCCGGACTCCTTACGTCGTCAGCACTTGTTTCTCTTATCCAGTTTCTTACGGGTGCAGCATGCGTCGTTGGGATTATGCGGATCATTCGCAGGGTCTCAAATCAGTATCTCCGTGCCATTAGTTCGCCCGACGATCATTTCTCACTCATTCTCCTGACCGTCTGGTTTGCCTTTGCCTTTATGGCAGCGCCCAATTCTCTTGCCGGCGGTGAATGGATCATGCTGACCTATTTTCTCCTGACAGCATTTTTCCTTATGTATGTTCCGTTCAGCAAGATCTCCCATTACCTGTACTACCCTTTTACGCGGACATATTTGGGGAGACATTTTGGACGCAGGGGCGTATACCCTATCAAAAGAAAACCGGTGTATCAGACAAACGAATAAGAGAGCACTGAGCTGTCAGCCATCGGCTGTCAGCAACGAAAACTGAATACTAACCGCTTAACGCTGAATGGTTAATAAAATGGAGGTTTACATGAGTTCAACAAACGGAAGATCGTATAAGGCACAAAAAGTTATTGACAGAATGGGTCAAAAACTGACCCGCCAGATGGTTGGATCACTGGCTGCATGCGTGCATTGCGGCCAGTGCACCGATTCCTGTCACTATGTCCTGGCAAATCCGGGGGACCCCACCTTTGCCCCGGCCTATAAGGCGGACAGGATCAGGAAAATTTTCAAGAAGCATTACGACTGGACAGGGAAAGTATTTCCCAAATGGGTAAAAGCAGGCAGCGTCCATACTGATGAGGACCTGGAAGAGCTGAAGGATATTGTATTCGGAAAATGCACAAACTGCCGGAGATGTACGATAAATTGCCCAATGGGGGTAGACCTTGCCACCTTTAACCGTATGGCGCGGGGACTTCTCTGTCACGTGGGAATAATGCCTGAAGGGGTTGAATATGTTGCCAAGGAGCAATGGGAAATCGGAAACCAGATGGGTGTCTTAAAGGAAGATTATATTGAGACCGTCGAATGGCAGGAAGAGGAACTCCAGGAGGAAATGGAAGACCCGAACGCAAAGATCCCGATTGACAAGGTTGATTCAAAAATTGTCTATGTCATTAATCCCCGTGAAATCAAGCATGATCCGCGGTCAATCCTTGATGCTGCAAAGATCTTCTATGCAGCCGGAGAGGACTACACCATGCCGAGTGAGGGGTGGGACATGACAAACTTCGGACTGTTCAATGGCGATGATGAGCTGGGCGGTGCTGTTGCCGCTCGCGTGTATGACAAGGTCGAGGAGCTTAACGGAAAGAAACTCGTCATTTCCGAATGCGGACACGGGTATCGCTCAACACGATGCGAAGGGCCTAACTGGGCAAAGAAAGACATCGGTTTTGAAGCAGAAAGTTCTGTTATCACCATGTTGAAATATATAAAAGAGGGAAAAATCAAAGTTGACAAGACAAAAAATCCCGGCCGTTATACCTTTCATGATTCCTGCAATAATGCAAGAAGCTGCGGATTGACTGAAGAACCGCGTGAACTCCTCAGCCTCGTTGTTGAGGATTTCCAGGAAATGTACCCCAACCGCGCCGAGAACTTCTGCTGCACAGGGGGCGGCGGGGCCATGTCAATGGCTGAATACAGACCGAGCCGTCTGAAATCGGCAAAGATCAAAGCTGATCAGCTCACCGCTACAGGCGCAAAGATAGTTGTAACATCATGCCACAACTGTGTTGACGGGCTCACCGACCTCATCGGTCACTACAAGCTGGGGATGGACGTTACGCAGCTTGTCAATCTTGTGGCAAACGCGCTTGTCGTGGATGACACCATTGAAGAGAACAGAAAAAAGTATGCCCAGGAGGGAGTCTCTGCCGCTGCAGCGCAGCAATAAATGCATGAGCAACAGGACAATGTTCTTTATTAATGTATAAGGGAGAAAATAAATGGAAACAAATGATCTTAAAAAAAACAGCACGAAAACAGAATTTCATTGTGAAGATTTTTTGAATGACATCAATTTCTGGTCAGTCGATATCGCTGAAAAACTGGCAAAGGACAATAAAATAGCTGAATATGGACTGACTCCAGACCACTGGAAGGTCATCATGTATGTCAGAGAGCATTATCTGAAATACGACAGAGGACCGGAAATCGTCAAGGTCGTAAAGGATTGCGGTCTTTCCATGGATGATCTGTGTAAACTCTTCCCCTGTGGTTTTGTAAGAGGGGCGTATAAAGTTGCAGGCCTTCCAAGACCACATGGATGTATCTGAGTGCAAATGCGCTGATGAAGTGAAAAAAGGGTTGCCGCGTTCAGGCCTTGTGACTGATGCTCCCTCCGTGTCCCCTCTCTCCCATGCCGGGCAGGTACTGGACACCCGGATGAGAGAAGATTTATACTAAGTCATAAAGCCCTGTTGCATGCCGCAGGCTTTTTTTCAACTGACTGCCGAACGCTGTTTTTTATATTATTTCCGGACTTCAGCATTATGGCACCACAGCACCCCCTTGCTGCAACACCTGTGGGAATAAAGAGAGTATTTATAAGGAGGATTCGATGAGCGAAGAAGAACAGACAGTGCTGTTAGAGTCTTTAAAGGGATATAAGGAAAAAATAAATCCTTTAATAAAAGCGTCCCTGACATGGGACAAGGAACTGATTTTTACCGGCAGGACACAGGAGGGATATGAAATTGATTTTGATGCCCATGTCCAGTGGGGATGCAAACCCACGGATTCCCTTCTCCTCAGCCTGGCCGGGTGCATGGGAATTGATACGGTAATGTTTCTGCAAAAGATGAAGGCAGATCTGTCTCATTTCAGGATGGAAATCGCGGCGGACCGGAACCCGGAACCTCCCCAGTACTTTAAGGCAGTAGAGATAGTCCTTCATCTTGCCGGGAAGAATCTCAATGCTAAAAAGGTTGACCGCGCGGTTTCACTTTCACATGAAAAATACTGTTCAGTGTATAACTCACTCAGGGAAGACATGGACGTAAAAGTGCGTTATGTGATTGAAGAAAACAAACCTGAGGACGAACCGGCACACAGCGCGTAACAGACCGACAGGATTGTCTTAATATCACGCCTGCCCCGGGGGGCGAACGGCCGTTCGCCCCTGTTTAATTGTATACACAGAACAGTTTCCCCTCACGTGTAGTATCGCTCTCGAGCCTGTCCGTCATTCACTGTGGTATTATAGCACCATGAAAATCATAGACGTCCACACCCATGGAATAAGCGGTTTTGATACGAGAACATCTGAGGGGGAACATATTTGCAGGATCGCCGAAATACAGGGAAGTCACGGAGTTTCGGAGATCATCCCGACAGTGTACCCTGCCCCGGTTGACACAATGCGGGTACATATGCAGGCGATAAAAACAGCAATGGAAGAGCAGCGTCGCAGGACAGGGGCCCGACCCGCTCCTGCGCACCACACAGAGGCAAAAATTATCGGCCTCCATCTCGAAGGCCCGTTTTTAAACCCTGCCAGATGCGGAGCACTCGATGCAGGGGCATTTCTGGCACCCGATGAACGGATCCTGAAAAAACTCATGGAAGGTTTCGAGGATATTATAAAAATAATGACCATCGCACCTGAGCTTGAAGGTGCAGCGGCCCTGATAAAAAACATGTCCGATGCGGGAATTATTGCAAGCATGGGACATTCAGATGCAACCTACAACAATGCGGAAGCCGGTTTTCATGCAGGGGCCCGCGGTATTACCCATATATTCAATGCAATGCGCGGCATTCATCACAGAGAACCGGGCATTGCAGGATTCGGACTGATGAATAAGGATGTCTACATCGAAGTCATTGCCGATCCGTTTCATCTCCATTTAAAAATGATCGAGTTCCTCTTCTCCGTAAAGAACCCTGAAAAGATTCTCATCGTTTCCGATACGGTGAAGGCTTCGAAAATGAGCACTGCTTCCCACGGAGTAAGAGAGGAAGACAGCAGACTGCTCGGAGGCTCTCGCACAATCAGGGAATCTGCTGAACAGTTGATTCAGGGGGGACTGGACAAAGAGATAATCTTTAAGGCAATATCCGATAACCCCGCGAGCTATTTAAAGACCCCTTTCTGAGTTGCAGGTATGAGCTGTGAGAAGTTCTTTGCAAAGCGCATTGCATTTTACCTGATTGCGCAACCATGCTGATATAAAACATTTATACCCCCTATTATTGTCTTGACCTCTCTTTCTTTTTTTATATAATACAGGTATGCGTTTTTTGATTTCAGGGAAGATCTGCAGATTTGTTTTTATAACGTACTTCTAAAAAGGAAACGGAGTATTACTATGGTAAAAAAAAGATCTGTTGAAAGGATACCGGCAAATCTTAAGGCAGCATTTATCTGGAATGAAAAAGAAAACTCCGGATCTATAGCTGATATTTCAGAAAACGGCATGCTTGTGAACACGCTGTCATGCCCCCCCTTACGGGCTAAATTCAACCTTAGCATCCCCCTCGAAGATAATGTTTTAACAGTCCCCGTAAAAGTCCGCAGGCTCGTAAAGAATGATATGGTTTATGAGGCCATAGGGGTGGAAACGTTACACCCTCCCAAAGAGTACCTGGAATTCGTAGACGCCCTCAGGTGGGAGCAGATCAAAGGAGTGAAAACAAGCGGACAGATGATAAAGCTCTATGTCTGCAGCGTCTGTCACCATCTCTCCTTTGACCATGCCCCGATCTGCTGTCCTATTTGCAGTTCTACCATTGAATGCTTTGAAAAGGCGCCTGAAGCAATAAAAAAACCGGATAACTTCAGCGAACTTTCTGAATTTGAAAAAAAGCATATCCCCGTAATAAAACTCGTGAACGAAGAAAGATATATCGATGCACATATTAAGGTCGGTGAAATAGAGCACCCTGTGGATGTCAACGATCACATTTCATTTATCGACTTTTATTATAGCGCCCCTTTAATGAACCGGAAATGTATTTCACGGGTCACGTTTAATTGTGATAAACTTCGTCCTTCAGCTGCATTCCGTTTAGATACGGAATATTCAGGGGTCCTTACTGTTATCAGTCATTGCAGCGCCCATGGAAACTGGCTTGCCAAGGCCAGAATTTAATTGCCTCCCTGTTGAAGGAGCAATACTAAATAAGTCTGTGACCTCAGCAATGTATTGACAGGCCAATGATTGACTGCTACCATTTAATTGAGAGCGGAAAACGTTTTCGATGAATGAGGTAGTATGGGAATACAGATACAGATTACCAGCAGGAACATAGAGCTGACTGAAGCAATAGAATCGGAAATCCAGAGAAAATCTGATAAATTAGAAAGAGTATACAGCCGTATTACACGGTGCAGGGTTGTTGTGGAGTCTCCTCACCGCCACAGGCATCAGGGCAAGTTATATAACGTACAGATCAGAATATCAGTACCCGGGGCGGAACTTGTCATCAAGCGTAACCCTCACGAAGACCTCTATATAGCAGTCAGGGACAGTTTTAACGCGGCCCGCAGAAAGCTGGAAGATTATGCCAGGCGACAGCGCGGAGATGTGAAGCAGCGTGAGGAGGTACCCTCTGCGCGTATCAGTGCACTCTTTCCCGAAAAAGGCTATGGCTTTATCACTACGCGGAACCATGAAGAGATCTACTTTCACAAAAACAGCGTAGTCAATCACAAATTCAGTCATTTATCATTGGGGATGGAAGTGCGCTTTGCGGAAAAAACAGGTGACAAGGGGCCTCAGGCAAGCACTGTTACCGTTATCTGAGATTTACTATCCTTTCAAAATAAAATAGAGTCATCTTCAGGCCTGCCTCCTTGGACAACTCCGCCGTTGTTACGTGCACTGAAAGATTACACCTTCTGGCAGCGTGACCATTTGCCTTCCGATGGCTCTATAAGAATGATGCGAGTCCCCGGATGGGCTAAACCTTGAGCTTTTTCTAATCTGAAGCTTCGGCAGATGCTTCAGGCTTCCCCTTGACTTCCGGGGCCTGCTCACCACATCCGGCTCCCGCTCAATAACCCATATTCTTGGTTCTCAGGTTTAATCTCCTCCCGGGAATCGCAGACTTATTTCCTACTTTTATTTTAACTCATTTTCATCTCTTGTCAACCCCCTGCATTGCCCTGTACAAGTGGCTCTCGACAACCCAGAAGGCTCATCATATCACCTCAGGAGTTATTGTGCTTTTTTAATAACCGTCTCCTGAA
>JBFKMY010000083.1:0-8741 GCA_041629615.1 Thermodesulfovibrionia bacterium
GAAAAAGATGGGCGAGGGGATGGAGGAAAACCCCTCCTGTTTCTCTCCGGAATCCAAATAAGAACAGTTGACAGGCCGCTTACAATCTTACCGTCCATAAGTGACAGATGAGGGAGACGGCCTGTTAAAACCATGAAAGTAGTAGCGTAAACCAATACCGGCATCTACATCGGTATCTGTATCAGGACTGACTTGAAAGACCGGCACGATTTCGAGAAATACTTCAATGGGATGGGACGGGAACCAGTAGGCAGCCCCGGTGACCATCCTGAAACCAAAATCGTCATTTCCTCTTTTTTCTTCATAACGGAGTCCCAGTCCAAAATAGCCTGCAAGTGAACCCCTGGGAGGCTGAGGAAAGAGCGTCCACTCATGCCACAGGAAATCGGTATAAACAGTGAAATCCTTCTTAAAGCCCAGACCGACATCCAGTGCCGCTTTCGGGTTTAACCAGTATTTCACATTTGGTCCGATGGGATCACCCAATACTATTCCTGCCCCTAACGTTCCCGTCTCCTTTGCATACAATGAATCATTATTCAGAGCAAAGAAAACAAAGATTAATGCCAGCCATACATTGCGTAACGATCTGAAAGTGAAATGTCTCATGTTTCTCTCCATAAATGACCTTTTTTTATTCTGCGGCCAGAGTGCTTCATGTTTATACTTCAGCCGGTCGCAGCATTTACCTCTCGTGAATATTATATGTAAATTGCGCCGTATAATCCAGAACATAAAATTCTCTTTTGCAGGGTCAGCGGAATTTCACCGTGAGGAGCGGAGCTGTTATTGCGACTCTTGGCCTGTCCTGGATTCCGACAAGCCCGAAATTTGAAACGAAATCGAGCAGAAAACGCACCTGAAAGTCTGACAGGCCGAGCCGCTGCGTCTCCCGCATCAGAGGGGTGACATCGATAAGTACGAATTCACCCCGGTCCGAAGAAAAGAAATTAAATCTTATAGACGCATCGCTGCCGTCTGGAAATTGCAATGGAGAAGAGTCAAAATCCGCCGGAGTCAATCCGTTAATGGAAAACGGGACGAGTTCCAGGAGCGTAGGAATCGTCCCGGCAAAGCTCACTTCATCGATGAAAACCTCCAGGGTCGCCGAGAGGATCTCGGCGTATGCAGGGACCACATCGCCATTGGTGGACCCGTCAAGAGGAAAGTCCAGAAAAGCGCGGAATTCCGGTAAATTCCGGTTCACCTCATCGATCCCGAAAAAGAGCGTATCCGGTCCGTTCGCGATGGTATAGGAATTCAGGACCGGATCAAAAGCAATATCTCCGTCTGCCAGCTGGTCGCTGGTGATCTGGGCAACGTAAATTCTCCGGGAGTCCCCCCTCCCCCTGCCACACCCGGAGAGGGACAGCACCAGGACAGCCGTGATTACCAAATAAAAGAGTCTTTTCATGATATTGAACAATGATGGTCCTTTTAGATCAAAGTATATCCCATTTATTCCGATTGGGCAAGAAAATTATAGCATCAACAGGGCTACGCGGTGATGCTTCATGAGGGTCTGGTTTGATTATGTATACGATGTCCCGGGAAATAAAAAGTGGTGGGCGGTCGCGGATTCGAACCACGGACACGAGGATTTTCAGTCCTCTGCTCTACCGACTGAGCTAACCGCCCATGCAGGGAATGATAACCCATGTTTTTTTTCAAAGTCAAGATGTTGCTTTTTTTTAAACAACTGACATGAATATACCTTCCGCATCATAGTACGCAGGTGGACGTCTCCGGCTAAATAAATTATGATATGCTATGCCCGGAAAAATTGATATACTCCTGGCTTCAGCCTCAGGGGTCCTGCTCGTCCTCGGATTCCCGCTCTTTAATATATATCCCGTTGCATGGATTGCCCTTGTCCCGCTCCTTTTCGCCCTCCGGCATAAAAATTCCCGGTCATCTTTCTTCCTCGGTCTCCTGGCCGGTTTTGTATACTTCCTCGGAACACTCTACTGGGTATATCACTCCATGTACTACTACGGCGGGGTGCCGCTGGTTTTCAGTATCCTGCTCCTGATACTGCTCAGCCTTATCCTGTCCCTTTATACTGGAATATTTTCAATGCTCTTTAATTTTATCTCACTCCATTCGTCAGTGCCCGCCCTCCTGACTGTTCCCGTACTGTGGGTCACCCTTGAATATATCCGCACCTATGCCCTGACGGGATTTCCGTGGTCCATCCTCGGATATTCCCAGTATACATTTCTCCCGCTCATCCAGATTGCCGACATCACGGGGATATATGGAGTTTCATTTCTTGTGGCTGCATGCAGCGGCGCAGTCTATGACATGGCCCGTCTCTGGCCCGGGAAGGCAAAACAGGGCGGTCCTTTCCTGCGCTGGCCCGGGGCCGCCGGGACCACGGTCCTTCTCTGTCTTATTATACTGTCATTGTTCTATGGTACGGGGAAGTTGCGTGAGAATGACGAAGGACCGAAAATCAGGGCCGGTGTTATACAGGGAAACATTGCACAGGATGTTAAGTGGGACGCGCGGTTCCAGCGGGACGTTATTGAAACCTATAAAAGACTGACCATGACAGCATTGTCTGACAATCCTGACATGCTCTTCTGGCCTGAATCCGCACTGCCCTTTGTCTTCGGCTATGACAAACCCCTGACCGAAGATATTCTCACCTTCCAGAAACAGATTGATACCCACCTGCTGCTTGGAAGTGTCCTCGCAAAGAAGGGCCAAGGGGAAAAGGCCCGGTTATCGAACAGTGCGGTTTTACTGTCCCCTGAGGGGAGGGTCCTTTCTGTATATGACAAGATTCATCTCGTCCCCTTCGGTGAATATGTGCCGCTCAAGAAACTTCTCCCCTTTGTAGACAAAATGGTCACCGCCATCGGCGATTTCATTCGGGGGGAAGAACATACAGTGATGGATACCCCCTTTGCAAAAATCGGCAACCTCATCTGTTATGAGATCATCTTCCCCGGCCTGGTAAGGACCTTTGTCCGCAACGGGGCAACATTGCTTGCAACAATCACCAACGATGCATGGTTCGGACGCACGGCCGCACCGTACCAGCTGTTTTCCATGGCAGTATTCAGGGCCATTGAAAACAGGGTGCCTGTGGTAAGGGCGGCAAACACGGGGATCTCCGGCTTCATCGACAGCAGGGGCAGGATAATACAGGAAAGCACTCTTTTTGTTGAGGCTGCCCTGTCGGCTGAGATCAGGGGAGGGGTTGAAAAGAGTTTCTATACAAAATACGGTGATGTTTTCGCCGCTCTCTGCATAAGCATTGCGGTTTTACTGGTCCTGCACAGGCTCTTTGTTGAACGGGGAACCCATAACAGGGAAATCAAATGACAGACAGGAACGGTTACTGATAAGAGGGGATTATCCCATACCCTTTTTCGCGACTTCTTCTTCATAGAACTTGTTATAGAGGACCTCCCATTCGGAACTTCCTTCATGTATTTTCTTTGAATAGGACTGCAGCTTTCTTGTTACCTTCTCATCAATACCGTCTGCAATCTTCAACTCCCTCACAATGACCCGTTTGATGTCACGCCTGATGGCGCCTTCCTCATCATGCAGTTTTACCGCACCCCTCTCCATGAGCCCCTTGAGGACTACATGTGAAAGGTGGCTTACTTTATCATCGGAAATCCTCATAAAACAATGTTCCGCTCTTTCACCAGTTTTTGTTTCGTCATATTAAAGAGACTGCGGTAGTCAAGGCGGCCCTTCTCAATTTCAGAGTCATACTTTTTTAAAAGCTCTCGTATCTCCGCATTCAGCCTGTCTTCCACCATAAGCTCTTCGAGTATCAACTCATCCAGCATGGCAATGACCTGCTCTCTGGACAGGAGGAGGTCAATCTGTTCCCTGTGCAGGAGCTCTTCAATAATCTTCTTTGATAAGACAGGCACCCAGCCTTTGGGGATCCTCATTATTTCTCAATGAAGGGCAGAAGGGCTATGTTCCTCGCCCTTTTAATCGCCCTTGTCAGTTCTCTCTGATGTTTTGCGCAGTTGCCGGTCATTCTGCCGGCCAGCATCTTCCCCCTGTCGGTCATGTAATTTCTCAGGGTCCTTATGTCCTTATAATCAATAAACGCTACCTTGTCTGCACAGAACCTGCAAAATTTTCTTCTCTGAAATTTCCTGTAATAGGCCATTTATTACTCCTTGTATAGTGAATTCTCATGTCTGGTGAACAGGCATAATTAAAAGGGTTCTATGTCTGTCATTTCCCCGGGAGGAACGGCATCCGCTCCGCCTCCCCCAAAGGAGTCAACGTCAGATATACCCTGTTTTTTTGAAAGAAAGCGGACGTTCTGGGCAACAACTTCATGCTTGCTCCTCTTCTGCCCCTCTTCGGTCTCCCAGCGTCTCTCCTGAAGCCTGCCTTCGATTAACACGGCACTGCCTTTATTCAGATATTGCCCGCAGGTATCGGCCTGCTTGCCGAATACCACAATATTAACAAACGTCACCTCTTCCTTCATCTCTTCACCCTGCTTGTACTTGCGATTTACCGCAAGACCAAAATTGCAGACAGACGTCCCCTGCGGCGTATAGCGCATTTCAGGGTCCCGGGTGAGGTTGCCTATGAGTATTATTTTGTTATACATTCTCTTTATCCTCCGGCTGCGGCTCAGCCTCTTCGGTTTCTCCGGCTTTGACCCCGGCAGTCTTTGGTTCATCAGCAGTTTCCTTTACCGCTTCTTTCTGCGGGGCCGCGGTCACTGCCTCTATCTGTTTTTTCTTTGTCAGCTTCACAACCATGAATTTAATAATAGGATCAACCACTTTACTTAATTTCTCAAGTTCAGCAATGGTTGAAGGGGGGGCCTTGAAAAGCAGGAGGATATAGCAGCCTTTCTGGTGTTTATTCAGCTCATATGCTAATTTACGTCGTCCCCAGTTTTCCGATTTAAATATTTCTCCGCCCTGACTGATGACGACATCCCGGATCCTCTGCACTGTTTCTTCTATGGCATTATCGTCAAGATTGGGATCAAGAATTACAATATACTCGTAATAATTCATTAAACGCCTCCTTCTGGATTAGTTCTTCCCGTGGCGGGAAGATAAGCCCGTCCCCCGATGGAGGAGGAGCAAAGAGTATAATTTTATATCATATTGTCCATAAAAAATCAACAAAAGCAAAATTGACATACCATACTAAATGCTATACTATTCTTACAATTATGTCGTCTTCCACGAAATCAGTAGACTTTCTTGTCATCGGCGGCGGCGTCGCGGGTCTGAGGGCTGCGATTGAACTTGCATCAAAGGGCAGCGTCCTTGTCCTGACAAAAGATACCATCAGCGAAAGTACAACCGGATATGCACAGGGCGGGATCGCCGTTGCCCTGAGTGATGAAGATGAAGTGCGCATTCATTATGAAGACACCATAAAAGCCGGTGACGGACTGTGCAAGGAAAACGCCGTACGAATAATGGTGGAAGAAGGCCCCGGGAATATTCTGGAGCTCATTTCATGGGGCGCTGAATTTGACAGGGAGGGGAGCAGACTTTCTTTTACGAGGGAAGCAGCGCATACGAGGAGAAGGATCCTGCACTCCCATGGAGATTCAACGGGGAAGGAAATCGAAAGGGTGCTCATCAACAAGGTCCGGACATACCCTGCTGTTTCGCGATTTGATTTTGCATTCACCCTGGATTTAATTGTTGAGGACAACCGGTGTATCGGCGCCACCGTGCTTCGTGGTGATTCGGTTATAACCATTTTTGCAAAGGCAGTAATACTTGCTACGGGAGGAGCGGGTCAGCTCTTCTCAAAAACAACAAATCCCATGATATCAACGGGTGACGGGATCGCCATCGCCTATCGGGCCGGCGCGCTGATTGTTGACATGGAGTTCATTCAGTTCCACCCTACGACCCTTTATGCACGCGGCGCCCCCCAGTTTCTGCTCAGCGAAGCCATGCGGGGGGAAGGCGCTGTCCTCAAGAATGTTCATGGAGAACGGTTCATGCCGGCTTATCATGAAATGGCAGAGCTTGCATCACGGGACACAGTGACACGGGCAATCGTATCAGAAATGGTCCAGACGAAATCAAGACATGTCTATCTGGACCTTACCCATCTTGGCAGTGACTTTGTGAAGAACCGCTTCCCCCAGATTTATTCCACCTGTCTTCAATATGATGTTGATATATCAGAAGACATGATTCCTGTATGCCCTGCCGCGCACTATATAATGGGAGGGGTAAGCACCAATCTCGACGGCGAAACCAGCATCAGGGGCCTTTTTGCAGCAGGAGAAGTCGCCTGCACAGGGGTCCACGGCGCAAACCGTCTCGCCTCAAACAGCCTCCTTGAAGGACTTGTATTCGGCGCCAGGGCAGGGAAAAAAGCTGCCTGTTATATTAATGAAATAAATACCGATGCCTCTCCCCCGGAAACAGGCAATGGACAATACGCGGAACAGGGGGGCCCGTCCCCGCCGTCCTTTGATGCCGGAAAGATCCGCAGTTCCCTGCGACAGATCATGTGGAGTAAAGTAGGCATCATCCGATGCAACAAATCTCTCACTCCGACAGAAAGCTGGCTCCGCAGATGGGACTTCATCATGGAGACTTCGTTTCAGGGCCAACGGGAATCTGAGCTGAGAAATATGCTTACCGTCGCATATCTGATTACCGGTTCGGCCCTTTTGAGAAAGGGCAGTGTGGGCGCCCATTACCGCTCTGATTTCAAGGAGAGAGGTGACCACTGGGAGAAACACAGTGCCTGCAGGAAAGGGAAAGCACCCTACTGGATTGACTATCCTGAACGGGAACAGCAGTATGCGCAACGTTAAGATTGTCTGTACAATAGGGCCTGCCAGCAGCTCAAAAAACATCATTGAAAAAATGGTGAAGGCCGGAATGAATGTTGCCCGGTTCAATTTTTCCCATGGCTCTCCGGCCGAACACAACAGGGCCATTGATACCATAAGAAAATTTTCTCAAAAGTACGATGCCCCCGTTGCACTGCTGCAGGACCTGAAAGGCCTGAAAATCAGGGTGGGAAGGCTCAGGGGCGGCGCCGTTGTGCTAAAGAAAAATTCCACTGTCATACTCACACCACGGGGCATTGAAGGAAGCGCCGAAGAGATCCCCGTTTCCTACAGGCATCTGTCAAAGGATGTACACGTCGGCGACAAGATCCTCTTTGATGACGGTCTGATCCGGTTAAAGGTAATCAATAAGGAAAATGGCCGGCTCATTGCAAAAATCCTCGAAGGCGGCATACTGAAAGAAAAGAAGGGCGTTAATCTGCCGGGAACGAGGATATCGGGCGAAGTCTTTACCGCAAAGGACCGCAAAGATCTTGAGTCCGGATTACAGATGGGCATTGATTATGTGGCACTGTCCTTTGTTCGTTCCGGGAAGGACATCAATCGGGTAAAGACATGGCTCGGAAAACGCAATGCGGACATCCCTGTTATTGCAAAGATTGAAAACAGGCAGGCCCTTGAGAATATTGAAGAGATCATTGCTGCTGCTGACGGCCTCATGGTTGCACGGGGAGATCTCGGGGTTGAACTGCCGCCTGAAAATGTCCCGCTGATCCAGAAAGACCTGATTGAGCGCTGCAACGCAGCCATGAAGCCCGTGATAACCGCTACACAAATGCTTGAATCAATGACCGGGCATGTGACGCCCACGCGTGCGGAAGCCGCGGACGTGGCCAATGCTGTGCTTGACGGGACGGACGGACTGATGCTGTCGGCAGAGACGTCTATCGGCAAATATCCTGTGGAAGCATTGAAAATGATGGACAGGATCATCAGGGTCACGGAAACGCGTAAACCTCAACGGAGCGTAACGAACAGCGTCTCGAAAAATTTTGCGGAGGCCCTCGCGGAATCTGCCTGTTCATCTGCAATGGACATCAAAGCGCAGACCATTGTTGCCTTCAGCCGGAGCGGTTTTACCGCCCTGCTTGTATCAAAGTTCAGGCCGGCAGTCCCGATTACCGCATTTACTGTTCGTGAAGAAGTCCGGCGGAGGATGAATCTTTTCTGGGGCATCAGCCCCTATGTGATGCCCTTTCCTGATACCACGGACAAAATGATATCGGAATCGGAAAATGCCCTTCTGCAAAAGGGTCTTGCAAAAAAAGGGGACTCAATAGTCATTATTGCTTCCTCTCCCTTTCCCCTGGGGGGGAAAACGAACATCATGAAACTCCATAAGGTCGGGTACTGATGTTATTGAGGAGGCATGGGGCTATAGAAGTCCTTTAAACGGAAGGCCTCCCCAAAGTATTCATTCGCCCTGTCCATCTGCTGCATTTCATAATAGGCATACCCTAAAAAATAAAAGACGCCCGGATCGGGCCTTTCCCGGACAGCCTCTTCCATCATCTTGATTGCAGTTTCCTTTTCTCCCCTGTAATAAAGAGCGTATGCTTCCTGCAGATCAGATTCGCTGGCAAAGCAGACCGGAGCTGCAAGGACAGAAACAATCATTAAGGCAAGAACAGTAATTCTCATCGCACCCTCCTTTATATAATAGTGATCACTCTTCTGTTATAAAGTATCGGCATGCCTGATATTCAGGCATGCTGTCCGCGCACCCTGCATGGTTAATCGGCAGAAGCAGCCCCTTTTCTTTTCACCTTCTTTACTTTACTGAGTTCCTCTTTCTGTGCACGTATCAACTCCCTGTAAAACTCTGTAGAATAAACGGTCGGGACCGTTCCCTCCTTAAAAAATTCTACCATTTTCTCTGTATCATTGGTAGCAAGAAGTC
>JBFKMY010000084.1:0-8696 GCA_041629615.1 Thermodesulfovibrionia bacterium
CAGGGGACATGACATGCTTTCTAAAATACTCAGCGCAACGCTGATCGGTATTGATGCCCATGTCGTTGAAGTTGAGGTGGACATCACCAACAAGGGTCTGCCCCATTTCTCCATGGTCGGCCTGCCTGATGCTGCTGTCAAGGAGAGTAAAGACCGGGTCAGGGGAGCTCTGAAAAATACGGGATTCAATAGGTGGTGTCAGACCTACACATGCCACAAATTGAGTTTCTTTCTCACTGTCTCAATATGCCCTCGTAATTCTTTACTCCTTTTAAGCGAAACATCAAACCTTCTGCTCGTCTCTGATACTGCCGATTCACTTATACTAAAATAATTCCCGATTTGCTTTAGCTTCATTCCGCAATCCCGGTGACACAGATATATGGTTATTTTCTTCAAAAGAGATGAATTGAGATGTAAAGTCTCATAAATGTCCCTGTATATCTCCTCAATATCTATTCTCTTAGCTAACTGCCCAATGGCAGGCAGTTCACGGTCACTGTTTTTACCATTTACATATTTGTCCCGTATCATTTCAATGAAGTCTTCAGGTCCCAGAATGGTTGCTGCTGCTGTTTCTTTCATTGGTGATTCATATCGCATATGCATTTTTGCGTGAACAAAATTCTGATATCTTTTTTCAGGGCGCGCTCCCTCACCCTCAAAATAACTCAAAATGAAACCTGTACTGAGCCATTCAGGCCTTTTATTTCTACCAAGATAAAAACGATAACTTGACCATTTGTATTTTTCAGGCACATCTATTAAGCCGGCCCGAACCGGATTCAAATGTATATAGCGTGAAAGCTCTCCTGCATATGAATCAGCGTCAACGACAATGGCTTTATATCTTCCCTGAAATAAATGTCCACGCCTCTTATGCTTGATATTAAAGTAGTTCGTGTAAGCTCCATTTATATGATGCATGATTTGTGATAAATTTCCTTCAGGTGTCTCCAATAAAAAGTGATAGTGATTATTCATGAGACAGAACACATGAAATACTGCTTTGTAGCGATAATGTGCGGATTTCAGGTATGATAGAAACTGCTCTCGGTCATTATTATTTCTAAATACATTCCTCCTCTCATTGCCGCGTGATGTCACATGATAATACGCCCCGGCAAACTGAATACGTAATGGTCTTGTCATGCCATGTCCCCAAAAACATTTATTAATTATGAAGTTCTTTGCTTTTAATTAAATTGTCATTCCTGCTTTTGTGAGATGTGTAGGTCTGACACTCTAACTACTTATAGGAGAGAATAAAGCCCTGAGTTTATCTCATATAATTAAACAGGCAACAATCTTACTCTATGTCTCGTTTCTTCGGTACTAATTATTGCTCCTTTTTGCAATGCTTCATAAGACTCATGTAAAACTTGTTCTAATCTTCTGATTACATTGGAAGGCGTTTCATTGTCAAGCCTGAAAATTATAACACTTGGATATTGTTCTCCTAATGCAGACATAATATCGCCGAAATCTAGGTCACAAGTTATAACGATACGCCCGTCCTCTCTAGCTTTTTGTACAATTTCGGAATCTGAAGCTCGATGCATGTTCTCATCTCTCACATGCATTGCATCATGACCCTGCTCTCTTAGCCATTTAACGACTGCTTGAGATACTCCCATATCTACAAGGAATTTCATAGGTTATTAAAGGGCTGGATGAAGTTCTTCCTTGGCAAGCCATGAAGCATACTGAAGTGCCTCTTTAATATCATCAGACTCAAGATCAGGATATTCTTTCAGAATTTCTTCAGTAGACATGCCATTGGCGACAAGGTTAACAATAAGTGATACGGGGATTCTCATTCCTCTTATACAAGCCTGCCCCCCCATTATTTCAGCATTAAATGTTATCCGTTTAAATTCTTTCATTTAGTGCCTCCTCTATTCCGCGTTGGCATACACATATGATAACTCATTCATATCGCATTTTGTAGGAAAATATATTCTTTACCACAGGCTATATTTTCATCCAGAATTACTAAGTCATAACGAGAATTTCATCTTAGTTCTATTTCAATTCAAAAAGCAACTGTCAGAAATAACAGTACAATCCATCACTAGGAAGATGCTATATTTATTCTTCTAAGTAATCTATAGGTAAGTCGACATGCTTTCAAAAATTCTCAGCGCTACATTAATCGGTATTGATGCCCATGTCGTTGAAGTTGAGGTGGACATCACCAACAAGGGTCTTCCCCACTTCTCCACAGTCGGCCTGCCCGATGCTGCTGTCAAGGAGAGTAAAGACCGGGTCAGGGGAGCTCTGAAAAATACGGGATTCAACTTTCCCCTCAAACAGATAACCGTAAACCTCGCCCCTGCTGATGTTAAAAAAGAAGGTTCCGCCTTTGACCTCCCCATTGCCATCGGGATACTCGTTTCTGAAGGGATCATTGAGCCGGAAGCAGTGGAAGGATATCTGCTCTCAGGTGAGCTGTCGTTAGACGGAAGGATAAAGGCCGTTCGGGGAGCTTTGTCAATGGCCATTCGGGCGCGGGATGAAAAACTCAGGGGGCTCATCCTGCCGATACACAATGCGAAAGAGGCAGCTGTTGTTAAAGATACAACTGTTTACGGCTTTGAAAGCCTGCCGGAACTCATTGAATTCTTTAAAGGGATGAACAGGGTCGAACCGACGTATGTTGACATTTCAGCAGTAATGAAAGAAAACGCGGTGTACCAGGACGATTTCTCCGATGTAAAGGGACAGGAACATGTGAAAAGGGCCATTGAAGTAGCGGCCACGGGGGGTCACAACATGCTCATGATCGGTCCGCCCGGTTCAGGAAAAACAATGCTCGCCCGGCGGATACCTGCGATCCTGCCCGAAATGACCTTTGAAGAGGCATTGCAGACAACAAGGATACACAGTTCAGCAGGGCTCCTTAAAAACGGGAAGCCCCTTGTAGCCACCCGTCCTTTCCGTTCCCCCCATCACACGCTATCAGACGTTGCCATGATCGGCGGCGGGGCAAATCCAAAACCGGGGGAAGTGAGCCTCACTCACAACGGGATACTCTTTCTTGATGAGCTGCCTGAATTCAAAAGAAATGTACTTGAAGTCCTCAGACAGCCGCTGGAGGACGGCTCGGTAACAATATCAAGGGCCCTGACTTCAATTACCTATCCTGCATCAATCATGCTCGTGTGCGCCCTTAACCCCTGCCCCTGCGGCTACCTCGGAGATACGCGTCACCAATGTACCTGTTCCCCCCATCAGGTGCACCGCTACAGGCAGCGTGTCTCAGGTCCGCTGCTGGACAGGATAGACATCCATGTAGAAGTGCCCGCTGTACCCTATAAGGACCTTTCAATGGACCACTGCGGAGAGGCTTCGGAGATCATTCGGAACCGTCTCCAGAAGGCCAGACAGATACAGGTCAGCAGGTTCAGAAAAGAAAATATTTACGCCAATGCAAAGATGCGCTCCCGGCATATAAAGAAATATTGTGTACTTCAGCCGGAGGCCCGGGACATTATTGAAGCGGCAATGCATAAATTAGGGTTGTCCGCACGGGCATATACGAGGATCCTGAAGGTCAGCAGGACCATTGCAGATCTCACCGGAACAGAGACAATTACTGCCGAACATATCTCAGAGGCAATTCAGTACAGAACGCTTGACAGGGCAACATTTTAATCCTGATCATGTATGCAGCGGCTTATCTGTCAAGATAATCGAACAAATCCCGGGCCTTCCCGGCATCGAGGATCTTCAGCATCCTGTATTCATCCAGCGCAGCGTCCTTATCATTTACCGCAGCATAGGCAATGCTGAGGTTATTGCGGGCGTTTAAATAGTCGGGCTTTATTTTTACGGCTGATTTATAGGCCTCGATGGAGTCACCGTGTCTCCCTGCCCTGCTATAGGCGGCCCCGAGATTATAGTATGCCTCTGCAAAATCCGGCCTGAGGGCAACGGCCTTTTTATACGCCTCTATTGCATCCTCATACATGCCCAGTTGATAATAGGCGATACCGCTATTGTACACTGTGTCCGCATCATCCGGCTTGAGGGCTAATGCCCGTTTATAGGCCGTGACCGCATCCTTGTATTGCCCTGAAAGGCCATAGACAATCCCGAGATTATTATGGGCCTCGAAATAATCCGGTTTCAGCTGAACGGCCCTGCTATAAGCACGTATTGCTTCCTCGTACCTGTTTGTCCTGCTGAGGGCAATCCCCAGATTATAGTACGCCTTTACAAAATCGGGCTTTAATGTAAGGGCCTTTTTATACGGGCCTATCGCGGCATCATACCTGCCCGACATACTATAGACAGTCCCGAGATTATAATGGGTCTCTGCAACGTCCGGGTTTTCTTTCATGGTCTGTTCATAGGACGCTATCAGCGGGAGATACCGGTTGTCGTGATCCTTTTTTGTCTGTGCTTTCTTTTTTATTCCGGTCTTCACATCCGGGGCGGAAACCCTGTGCACCCTCTGTATCCGTTCATCCTTTATGTACGCCTGCATTATTATTGCCGCTGAAAGGTCCGGCTTTATCGCCCGGAGAAGCTTTTCTGCCCCGGCCCTGTCCTCCATCCTCCCGATCCGTACTGCGTAGAATTGTCCAACTTTTTCGATCCTCAGATAATCGGTATCTTCCCTGTTTACCGTCGTCCTTACATAATCAAATTGCTCCCGGGCATCTGCTGCATTGGAAAAGCTCCCTGCCTGGATTGTATAAATTAACGGGGATGCATCGGGACTGAGCGGCAGGAACAATAATAAAGAGAGCGAAATACCTGCGATTATTCCGGCTGCATAAGCATGTATATTCCGTGACCCTGTCTCCATCATTCTCAAGTCCTTTCTGTACACCTGTATTTATTTCCTGCATCATGAAAACTGGTCTTTACTCTTTGCAGTGCCGTTAAAGCAGTACACAGAGGGAACAGATTTCACAGCCTGTCTCTTCCAGACAAACAGGCTTTAGCTATAGTTTCGACATCCCATGGCATAAACTTGAGTGCAATTTTCACTGGACATAGGGCTGAAAACTATGCAATATAATGAACAACCGCTTGACGCCTATGACTGACAGGAACAGGACAAAAGAACAGCTCATAGAAGAAATAAGAGAATTGCGGCTGCAGCTTGCCAGAGCGAAAAAAACAGCTGTCAACAGACAAAGGGACGAAAAAAAACTTAAGGCGTCGGAAAATAAATACCGGGCACTCTTTGACAACGCAACGGATGCAATTTATCTGATTGATTCTGCAACACAAAAGATAATTGACTGTAACCCGAGGGCCTCTGCACTCATCGGGTACAGGACAAAAGAACTCAAGACCATGACACTGGCGGACCTTCATCCTACTGAAGAACAGGACGTGGTGTTCCAGATATTTAATAAACTTGCTGAAGCGGGCTCACTGTCAGGAATCTCAAACATCCATCAGCGAAAAAAAGACGGTACACTCATGCCTGTCGAAATCAATGCTGCCATCCTGGAAATTGATAATAAGACCTGCTACCTTGCCCTCATCAGAGACATTACCCTTCACAGGCAGGCGGTATCGGACCTGAAAAAGAGCGAGGAAAAATACCGTGCATTGTTTAAACATATGTTTATTGGCTGTGCGCTGCACAGGATCATAGTAGACAAACATAATACCCCGATTGACTACGAGTTTCTGGAAATCAATGACTCTTTTGAGCGTCTCACCGGATTGAAAAGGGCAAAAGTCATAGGCAAAAAAATAACGGACATCGTCCCCGGCATCAGAAAAGAAAAACCGGACCTGATAAGCATTTATGGAGATGTTGCGCTTAAAGGCGAAGCAGCAAAATTCGAAGTGCAGTTCAAACCATTTAACAAATGGTATTCCATCTCCGCCTATAGTCCGATGAAGGGGTATTTTGTCGCACTCTTCGATGATGTGACCTTACGCAAATACTGGGAGGAAAAAATCAGTCAGAGTGAGCTTAAATATCGCCGCTTCTTTGAGAATGCCTATGATTCCGTATTTATAATCGATCCTGACAGTCACCGCATTTTAGATATCAATCAAAACGCGGCAAAGAGACTGGGCTATACCCGCGAAGAATTATTGCAGATGAAAATCGATGATTTAGATCCCCCCTCAGATGCCGGGCAGAGCGGGCACGTCACGGAATTACAGGAAAAGAGCGATGTGATATTTGAACACGTACATCGCCGCAAGGATGGTACCTTAATGCAGGTGGAAATATCCAGTCGCCTTATCCGGTATGGAGAGAACAGGGTGATTGAATCCTTTGTCCGCGATATTACGAAGCGCAAAAAGGCAGAAGAAACGCTGCAGGAAAGCGAAAAACGTTTCAGGGACATTTCAGAGAACGCTATGGAGTGGATATGGGAGGTTGATGTCACAGGGCACTACACCTATGTAAATCGTGCGGTAGAAAAAATATTGGGCTATCGTCCTGAAGAGGTCCTGAAAAAACATTTTTATGATTTATTTCATCCTGATGACAGGGAAGAATTAAAAAGGGCCGCATTTGAGGTCTTCACCTCAAAAAAGCCGTTTCGCCAGTTCATAAATCGTAATATTCATAAAAACGGAGATGACGTCTGGCTTTCGACAAGCGGCATTCCATTGCTCGACAGCAGCGGAAACCTTCTTGGATACAGGGGGGCTGACATTGACATAACCGCGATTAAAAAAGGAGAAGAATCCCTGCGGGAAAGCGAAATAAAAGCCAGGGCGATCTCTGACTCATCGCTGGATGCTATTGTCATGATGGATGCCAGGGGCGTTATCTCCTATTTCAATGATTCCGCTGAAGCCATCTTCGGGTACCGGCGGGAAGAAATCATAGGCAGAAACCTCCACGATGTGCTGGTCTCCAAGAAATCAAGACGCGAATACTATTCACGACTGCCGGAGTTTGAAAAAACCGGTCAGTGCATCGTAATAGGAAAAAGGTTCGATCTGAAAGCTACAAAAAAAGACGGCACAGAATTTCCCATAGAACTGTCAATATCGGCCTTCAAAAGTAAGGGGCAGTGGCATGCTGTCGGGACCGTAAAGGATATAACCGCCCGCAAAAAAATGGAAAAACGGTTAGAAGAGGCGGCCCTGACCGATGACCTTACCGGGCTCCTCAACCGGCGCGGCTTTTATACCCTTGCTGAGCAGATGTGCAGAATGGCGGACAGGAGCGGAAGAGGGCTGTCTTTATTGTTCGCAGACCTTGACAATATGAAGGAAATCAATGATGAACTCGGTCATGAGGCAGGTGATCAGGCATTACATGATATGGCAGAAATACTCAAAAAGACCTTCCGGAAATCGGACATTATTGCACGTATGGGAGGAGACGAATTTGCTGTTGTCATTACAGAACCTTCCCACCCGGACATTGAAAATATCATCGTGAAAAACCTTATACAAAATATAACAAAGCATAATGGGAAGGGCCTTCGGATGTATGCATTATCCCTCAGCACAGGAATAGCGAATTATGATCCGGAAAAGCCCTGTTCGGTCAGCGACCTTCTTACGAGGGCAGATGCCGCAATGTATATAAACAAAAAGCATCGCAAGGCTGAAAAAGATACGCCCTCATCGGCAACGGCTGCTACGTCTGAAAGACGTGAACATTCCCGCTACGTAAACGTCCATGGCTTGAGAGCAGACCTTGACGATGTCAGCGGTTTGAAAATAAAAGATATAAGCCTCGGCGGTATATGTCTGCAGGCACCGGAGACATTCAATGTCAAAGGGACCTGTATAATTAATATAATCCGGCCTGATAAAAAACGGTTAACGTCCGATGCTGTCGCCGTATGGTCCCGCACAGGAAAAACCGCAGGCACAAAAGAAAAAAAGGTCCGGCACTTCGAGGCAGGGTTTAAATTCATAAACATAAGTGATGATTCACAGTCATACCTTAAGAAATGTATACGCTCTCTGGCCAGAGAGCGGTAGGGGGTTCCGTCCGCTTATTTTAATCCGTGAACAAATTCTCTATATGCGGCAGATGGACTCAACAGCTCAACACCAATCCCCTCATCATCGAGGTTACTTTTTACCATCCGCTTGACCCGGGCAATGACCTTCAGAAGACTCGTATCCACACGCATAAGAACAACGAGCATGGACTCCGACGGAAAGAACCTCTTTGTATTGATGAACATGCCCTTTTCAGAGATATTCAGGATTGTTCCTGAATAAAACAGATTACCATAAAAAAATCGCGCATCCATATTTGCAGAAATCCTTGGATGTGATCTTCTCTCCATTAATGCCATGGATTCATTTCTTTTCTGTATTTTACGATTCATCATACGGTTGCTGCCAATCACACTGCAATAAGAAAAGTGCAATAAATGTGCCATACATTAATTATTTAAAATCAGCGTGTTCAGAAAATACCAATGAAAAGAATTATGTCGAAATGACAAAATTCCATGTCAATGATGCCATTTTGGCATTAAAGGGAAAGACAGAATACCCCCTTCTATTAAAACAGGATAGGCCCGATTCCCTATGACTTCACAGTCGTTTTCAATAAGCAGGTGCGTCCTTAATAAACAGTAGTGATGAACCGGGGCAGCGCACAGCAGTAAATAAACATACCTTTTTAAACGGGTATAGATTCAGGAAAGAATGCCGCAGGGGGTCGGGAATAAAACTGATCATCCGCATCATCTTCACATGGCGCATCTCCCGGTCTTTCCCGGCTGCCA
>JBFKMY010000085.1:0-8658 GCA_041629615.1 Thermodesulfovibrionia bacterium
GATGGATGATCATCGTTATATTTGTTATGCGTTATAAGTTATAAGTTATAAGTTGTAAGTTGTATGGATAAGGATAAACATGCAACGATTGTAACTTTTTACGTATAACGTATAACATATAACGGATAACGGATGACGGATAACGGGTTGCGAGTTTATGTTTCAAGAGAAAACCGTTTTAATAAATTTAGCCCTCTGTCAAGTGTTTCAAAAATACTTCTTCTTTCTTTTCCCTGCTGAACAAATTCCTTCTCGAATTCATCGGTAAAATCCAGCATGAATCTGTCTTTTTCCGTCATTCCGTCCCTGCCGACAATGGCCTCAAGCCTCCTGAGGTCCCTTCCTTTTGCATAATATTTATACAGAAGATTGGATATCTTTCTATGATCCTCACGTGTATGCCCCTTGCCGATCCCCCGCTGCATGAGCCGTGAGAGGCTCGGGAGTATGTCAACAGGCGGGAATACACCCTTTTGATGCAGTTCACGGCTCAGGACGATCTGGCCCTCGGTAATATATCCGGTAAGGTCCGGGATCGGGTGCGTAATATCATCTTCCGGCATGGTCACCACAGGGAGCATGGTCACCGAACCCCTCACACCCCGTATGCGTCCTGCCCGTTCATACAGTGAAGCGAGATCAGAGTACATATAGCCCGGATATCCCCTCCTGCCGGGAAGCTCCTCCCGCGCAGTGGACACCTCCCTCAGGGCATCACAGTAATTTGTCATATCAGTCATTATGACAAGGACATCCATGCCTTTCTCAAAGGCGAGAAATTCTGCCACGGTCAGTGAAAACCTCGGTGCAAGAAGCCGTTCCATCACGGGTTCATCTGCCATATTGATAAATGCAACAAACCCTGACTTCATCTCTTCAATCACATTCATGTAAAAAGAATATTCCCGATGGGTCAGTCCAAGGGCGGCGAATACAACGAGGAAACCGCTGCCCCTCTCAGTGACAGGGCCTTCGGATGGTGCATCTCCGCCTGGAAGTCGCGCATTTCTTAATATATTTGCAACCACCTCTTTTGAGGGCAGGCCGGAACATGAAAATACAGGGAGCTTCTGTCCCTTTACAAGAGTGTTCAGTCCGTCAACAACGGAAACCCCTGTTTCAATGAATTCCTCCGGTCGGGCCCGCGCGGATGCATTCATGGGAAACCCTGTAATCGGCGCCCATTTAACGGGCATGAACATGGGCAGTCCGTCAATTGGCTCAAAGGACCCGTTAAAAACCCTTCCGATGATCTCCGATGAAAGGGGTGCCCTTTTAACAGAATCGGTGAATACCACCGACGTACGTTCAATGTCAAAACCATGGGTTTCCCCGAATACTTCTATCAGCACGGTGTCCCCTTTTATTTCGAGTACTTCTGCATCCACCTGTCTGCCGTCTGATGAATGCACCTTTACTACCTCGCCGATCTTCGCGTCAAACACCCGCTGCACAAAGATCAGGGGCCCTGATAAAGAAGATAGGGTGTTGTATTTATGTTCCGATAGTCTCATAGTTTTATCGTTATTCGTTATACGTTATTCGTTATACGTAAAAAGTTACAATCGTTGCATGTTTATCCTGATCCATACAACTTATAACATATAACGTATAATTAATATCGTTTTTTAAAAAATTTCATCCAGCGCTGTTCCCTGTTCCAGCTTTTCAGCATTCGTAGAATGGGAATCAAGTATCTGCCTGATTTTCAGGAGTGACTTTTCAGGAGGTGAGAAGGCATCGTCAGTGTACGCATTCTGGCAGAGAAACTCCAGTCGTATCTTCTCTGCAGTAATCATAAAGAGCCTGTCCAGGTCCTGTAATCCTTCGACACCAACAATCTCGGCAACTTCCCTCAACGCATCTTCTTTCTGGAGTATTTCCCTGCACCTGCGCTGTACATCCTCCCATTCAGTCGAGACCTTTTCCCTGAAGTGCCCTGCAAGTTCCTTCCCGTAAAGGGTATAACTCTGGAACCAGTTGATAGCGGGGAAGTGTCTTCTGTGAGCAAGAGACGTATCGAGCATGAGAAAGGCCCCGGTCGTTCTCAGGCATGCCTGGGTAACAGGCTCGGTCAGGTCACCTCCCGGGGGAGACACGGCGAGCATCATGCTGAGCGACCCTGTTTGACCACTGAGCGTTTCAACAACCCCCGCCCTTTCCATAAATCGTGACAATCGGGATGCGAGATAGGTAGGATATCCCTCTTCCCCGGGCATCTCCTCCAGGGACGTTGATATCTCCCGTAATGCCTCAGCCCACCTTGAAATACTGTCAGCAAGAAAAAGCACATGGAACCCCATGTCCCTGTAATATTCCGCCATGCTTACCGCGGTATAAATGGACGCCTCCCGTGCAGCAACGGGCATATTTGAAGTATTGACGCAGAGTATCGTCCTCTCCATCAGTTGTTTTTTTGTCCAGGGGTCCTGGAGGCGCTCAAACTCTTCGATCATTTCTGCCATTTCATTCCCCCGCTCACCGCAGCCAACGTACACGACAATATTTACATCCGCAAATTTTGCGATTGCCTGCTCAAGAATGGTCTTGCCGGTTCCAAATCCTCCCGGCATTATTGCAGTGCCGCCCCGCGCAACGGTATAAAGGAAATCAATTGCCCGCTGGCCAGTTATGAGCGGCTCCGAAGGGGAGAACTTTCTTTTATATGGCCTGGGGACCCTCACCGGCCAGTCATGACAGGCCAGCATATCCGTACCATCTTCAAGGGTCCCGACCGGTTTATCAAGGGTGAATGTGCGATCAGCAATCCACGAGAGCCTGCTGCCGGAACCAGTGCGACAGAAGATATAATGTCTGAAAGGACCTTCCTCAGTATATCCGATAATTTGACCGGGACGTATTTCATCTCCGACGGCATTCAGTGGATGGAATTCCCATTCTCTTGAAACGTCCAGTGCATGCACCTCTTTCACAGGTCTGATGAATGGCCCTGTTTCAGCCTTCAACAGCGGAAGCGACCGCTGCAGACCATCAAATATCCCCGAGAGAAGCCCCGGCCCCAGACGGACAGTCAGGGGCATTTCCATTCCTTTCACCGGCTCACCGATGGCGAGGCCGCGGGTATCCTCATAGACCTGCACAACTGCCCTGGTTTTTTCTATTTTTACAACCTCACCGGTAAGCATGGCATGGCCGACAACAACCCTCTCATACAGTTTCAGTCCTTTCAGGTCTGTACTTATCGTGGGTCCTGTTAGCCCTGTAATTTTACCTGTCATATCCGTAACCGTACATGGTAGCCTATCGCTTTCCTTATGAGCCGTGCGGCATAGTCTTCAATTTCAATTTCCGCCCTTTCCGGTGAAGGCAGGATAATTAAAATGCCGTGCCATGTCTTTTCAATCTGCTTAAGCTCTTCTTCAGAGTCCTCTGTCAATAACCGTTCATCAATTATGACAAGACCGGTCTCAGGGTCATCTATTACTTTTTTTACGGTGCTCATCATATCCTTCTTGCCGGCGATATACTGGGTTACCCGGGCGATCGAGAACCCGTATTCTGCGTCACCGGGTGTTATCAGGACTATTCTCTTCATCCGATGACCAGCTCCTTTTTAAGGGCCTCTCTCTCCAAATCACCGCAATAGAAAATAATGGAGAGATTTTTTGCTTCCACGTAGATTTTCCAGAGGTAATCCAGAATAAATCCGATATCAGCACTCTCTTTCGCCACTATCCTTACCTTTTTTGTCAGGCCGGAAATCAGGACACGCTCAACTCCTGATAAGCCGGATTCTTCAATGATTATGCCTGTGAGCTCATAGATGAGCCGGATGACTTCGGACATATCCCCCCTTTGGGCCGCACCCTGGAGACGCGCTGCAGGTAGGGCACCCCCCCGAATAAATACCGTTCCGTCCGCAACGGCCCATCGCACATATTTGTACAGCGCAATAATATTTCTCATATCTATCAGAGAGGCGATAAAATTTTTGATTACAGCATGAAGGGACGACGTCATTATCTGATCAATCAGGCTGTCGGTAATCTGTTCTTCCACCCCTTTTAATCCCTTTTTTACATAGATGTCATTCAATCCTTCGGCATTATCCGATAGAGATGACAATTGTCGCTCAATCTCGTCAAGGAGCACAGGCAGGGCTGCGTCCTTTCTGAACACCTCCTTGAGGTCTTCTGAAAGAAGGCTGAAGGAGAGGATGTCCTCAACATCCGTTTTACGGCCCTTTTCCATTTTATGTCTCAAGCATAAAATTATTGTATTTATTTCAGAATACAGAAAAAAAGGAGCAAAGATATTTCTCAACCCTCTGTTCATCTGCAGGTATACCCATTTAAACTCTTTTAACATCCCTTTCAATGCGCCTTCTCTGGCGTATTCAGAAACCAGTTCCCTGTAGCGTGTGCCGGGGAGCGCTTCATGAGGGGCCGGGCTGAAGAGCAGGGCATTCCAGTCTTTTATGAGATAGACCCGTCGCCCCCTTATACGCGAGAGCAGATATTCTGTCGGATAGCCTCTGTCTGTCGCTGTCTCAAGTACGTTCACAGGCCCCTGCCTCTTTGTATGCTTCCCTGATGAACAGAGGGAGCAGGTCCTCCCATGCCCTCTCCAGTCTCTTGTCAAAGGAATTAAGAATACATATCCGCCCATCAGCACCGGCAACCACCATTCCCCCGGTTATTCCGTCGTCGGATTGAATCTTCGAACCAGGGAAATGCCTCCGGGCATGTTCCACATCAAGAGGATTCACCAGCACTTCCTCCCATTGGGCCGGGGGAAGCTCTTTGACCAGAGCTGCAAAAACATCGGCATACCTTGTGTCCCTTAATTCATGAAGGAGCGACTGCGCAACGGGAAGCAGCCTCTCCGATAAAGTCTTCTCTGCCGTAAGTCGTATCATCTTTGCCCTCTTTTGTGTCTGCGAATAGATTGCCGCTTCCTGCTCTTTAATGGCACGTTCCCCGCTTACGTTATACCGTGCCCTTGCTTCTTCAATGCTGATCGATGCCCTGGCATTTATTTTTTCGGCCTCCGCACGAACTTCAGCCCACAGCCGGTCAACCCTATCCTCTCCGTCGTTACGGAGACTCTGTATCAATTCTCTGTAGCTCACGCCCGTTATGCCCCGAAAAGGATCATTGCTGCAACAACAAATCCAAGGATGACCATGGTCTCGGGTATTGCAACTAAAATGATGATTGTAGCGGTCAGTTCAGGTTTTTCCGCAAGGGCGCCCGCGCCTGCAGCGCCAATCCGTGATTGTACCCATGCAGTTGCAAGGGCGGTAAATCCTATTGAAAGCGCTGCGGCAAATGCCATTAATACTTTTTCCAGATCCATAAATCTCCTCCTTGGTGAAAACCGTTATTAGTATTCTGTTACAGGTATCAGATAATCCCGGATGAGTGCGATCTTTCATCCGGACAACTTATAACGTATAACTTATAACATTGCTTTATTGCGAAATCTTCTCCTCCTTTTTAAAGGGTTCGAATTTTCTTCCCCCGGGTTCAATGAATTTGCTGAAAAACTCAACATAATGAAGCCTCATGGTGTGAATTGCAGGAGAAAAAACCCCTATGACGATATTAAGGAGATGGATCAGTCCGGCGACTACAACGCCGGTAACAATATCCCCTGTCATTCCCGCAAGCCGGTTAGCCACATATGCCAGCAGTACCGAGGTCAACCCGATTGCCATGATTCTTGCATAGGAGATGATGTTCCCTATACTTTTGATAAGTTCGAGGGGGGCCAGCAACCCGCCTGTAAAGAGAAGAAAAGGGGTAAGAATTAATATTGCCAGCACAACCGGCCGCATAAGCAGTGAGGGAAAGAGCCCGAACATGACCGCCACGAGGAACAGTATGCAGAGCATGATCATCAGGCTGAGGAATTTGCTCAATGCTTCTTTCCTTGTCTTTCTCCTGAACGCGGTCGCCAGTCCCAGAATACTTCCAAGGAGTATATGAACAACGCCAACGGTGACTGCAAAATATAACATGGGAATAATGGATGTTCGCCTCTCGATAAACAGAGGCTTAAGTCCGAAGAGTTCGTGGCCAAGGTCACCAAAAAACTCACCGTAGATGATTCCAAAAACCAGTGCATAGAGCGAGGACAGGAAAAGTATCTTTGAAGCATCTGAAATAAACGGTTTACTTTTAAATTTCCTTATCATATAAAGGGACACCAGTATGAGCAGCAGCCCGTATCCTGCGTCACCAAGAATCAGCCCGAAAAAGACAGGGAAAAAAATGCCGATAAATGGAGTGGGATCATAAGACGTATACCGCGGTAACGGAAGTATTTTCGTAAAGAGCTCAAAGGGTTTAAAATAGGGAGGATTTTTCAGGATAACCGGCATCCTGTTCAGGTCCTCCTCACGTATCTCCAGTTCTTCAAGTACTACCTTCCCTTCAAAATCATGGGTGAGCATGTCCCGGAGACTCCCCACTCCCCCTGAAGCCATCCACCCGTAAATAAGAAAACACATCCGCGTTTCAAATACAGAGCCCACGACCTTCAGAACAGAAAGGCTCTCATCGACCCATTCTTTCACTCTCCGGTAAATTGCCCCCCATTTCATGGAGAAACTGTCCAGCTGCATGTCCAGGGATTCTATCTCACCGGATATCTCAAGGATCCTCTTTCTCAGGAATTTAATCTTGTCAACAAAGGCAAGGCCTTCGAAAGACTGGGGGAATTTCAGTTCCGGAATGTCCTTTTCACTGAGGACGTCTTTTATCTTTTCCGAAACGTCCTTTTTTACAACGATCAGGCTTACCATCGTCCCGTCTGATTCCTCTGATGTCAGGAGCTCAAACCTGTTATCAGTCTGACGTTCCAGTACGCTTCTCAAAAGGTCAGCTGCTTTCCGGTCCTGCAAAGTGAGGCCGATAAAGTCCATATTATTAATTTCTTTAACATCTTTAAAGAGCATTTCAATGGAATCGAGAAATATGCTGTAATGGCTGAATTCTGCAGCCTCCTTCTGGAGTATCTCCCTCTTCTGAAACATTTCCCTGCAGACAACAAGATGCCGCCCGAGAGTATCGTTAAGGGTGTCAATAATCGGCTGCGGCTCCATGGAGCTCTTCCTGACAGGCATCCGGGGCAGATATGAAAAAAGTTCGTCAAGTTTACTTCTCAGGTTTTCAAGGAACAGACGCTCAGAAAGGGTGCGTTCATCAGGCAAAAAGGACTCAATATATGCTTCGTCCTTCTTCTCAATAAACCCCATGGTACTGGGTTCAATCTGGAGCAGGCCGGTCTTCTGTAAAAGAGAGAGAACTTTTTCAAGCAGGTCACGGGGGCCTGCTATCTCAACCTTTGACATTCTGGCTATCATGCTAGTGACCGGGCAGAATTTTTGAAAGATGAGGCAATACAATTTTCTTTAATTGTTCATCACCAAGCCCCTCAAACCTCTCTGACAACAGACCCGCTTCCTTTATTATTTCTTCCGCCCTTTTTTCATTCATCAATTTTGCATTATTGATGGCCTCACCGGCTGCTTCCTTCAACGACGTTTCTTCCGCGAGAACTCTTTTCTCTGCTTCTTTCCGTACATTTTCGAGCCAATCCTGAGTCATTGTCGTCTCGATCCTGATCTTTTCCTGAACCTCTTTTTCCACTTCAACAACTTTGCCGATAATGTCATCTTCCATAGGTTAAATTCTATCAGGAAATAAAAAGAACGCAAGGTATCTTTATAATTTTATTAGTTTTTTTTAAAATGTCTGCTTTGCTGGACATGTGCAGACAGGAGACTATGTGATTAAACTCACTTATTCTTCATACGTATTTCTATAGGATAAAAATAACTGAGCATAAACAGAGAAATACGGTAATCAGTCCATTCCGATGCAGGATGTCCTGTCTCTGCAGGATACTCTTCGCCTCTCTGATAAGGGGACGGATATTCTGGAAGCTATGGAAGGATCAATAAGAACAAGGAGATAATCATGGAAGAAAACAAGGCTTGCGGAGGGATCAAGTGGCGATGGATTGCAGTTGCGGTAATGGTGATAGCAATAGCAGTATCACTACTTGCGGTTGGGGTAACGGGATACAAGTTGGGTCATGCCCGCGGATACGACCTGCTGGAAAAAGAAATCGTCTACGCCATTGCCCTTAACAAGAGTAATAATGTTGGCAAGTTTCTGGTCGCCAAACTCGACAACGGTGCAACCCTCATAGCACTGAAGGAGCTTTATGTATCAGCAGAGGTACAAAAATAGCTGCGCAAAGGAGTGATGGGGACAATAGCCGATTTACTCATCCCATATTTTAGACAGGACCGCCATAGAGTATGGGGCCGCGGTTATGAGTTCAACGCCCATACAGGTGAAATGTCTGTCCGTCTCTACCAGCCTTATCACTCTCACGGGTACTTCCATGACCTCATCCATTAAGGGCACACGAACTTCAAACTGTGTTATCAGGGGGAGGAAATTCTCTGTCTCTATATACATTCCGTTACTTGAAATATTTGTGACCGTTCCCGTATAGATGGTATTCTGATAGAGAAAATTCACCTGCAGGGTCAACGGTATTCTCCGATGGGCCCTTTTTTCGATTAATTTCATTTTTGCGTGTTCAGATCTGCTGTGCATTTTACTCGGTACCAACCGGGATTTGACGGTATCTCAATATCAAACCTTCATTAAATGTTTA
>JBFKMY010000086.1:0-8610 GCA_041629615.1 Thermodesulfovibrionia bacterium
ACTAAACTTGGCACCAGTCTGGACGATGTTGCCGACATTTTTAAGGATAACGCCAATGGCATTGCGACCCGCGTCTATAGTTATATAGACGATATCACAAGTACCGTTGACGGTTCAATTACCTTACGGAAGGACGGATTAAAAGACATAATCAAGCAGATCACCGATACTATCAGGAACATGGAATTTCGCCTTGAGAAAGCGGAAGATGATATGGTACGAAAATTCACCGCACTGGAAAAACTCGTTTGTGATTATAGCACTGTCGGAAATTTTCTGACCAACTTTTCGACACTGGCTTAGGAGAAGGATCTATGGATATCAGGGAATATAAAAAAACAGTCCTTGCAACAACAGACAGGGTGCAGATAATTTATATGCTCTATGAAGGCGCGCTCAACCATCTTAAGATGGCAAGGAGGAAAATAGCAGACGGTGATACGTTATCAAAGGGGCATCATTTTTCCAAGGCAACATCAATCATAAGCGAGCTCTCCAATGTACTGGATATGGAAAAGGGCGGAGAGATTTCCGTAAACCTCAGGAGTCTTTATGAATACGTTCTGCAGCGTCTTCTCTATGCCAATCTGAATAACGATATTACCGCAATAGAAGATTCAGAGAAAGTTATTGAAACACTCAAAAGCGGCTGGAAAGAGATGATGGAGGAGTTAAGGCAGAACCAGCCTGCTGTCGCGAGAACAGGAGTCTGACGTGAGAAAGTGTCATGCGCTGCACTCCGCATCGTAGTATTTATGTCATAATATTGACGAATCTTTCCTTTTAATCATATCAGTAAAATGAATCATGCTCATTGTGATTATACCCTGAAGGGTATATTACGCAGTAAATTTAAATAGTTATCAAATATCATTTCTCCCGGTACAGGCATTTTTTTATAGCATATGATTCTGGCAAGGTAGTTGCAGTGATTCCCGTATTACTACTGTTTTTTACAGTAATATTGTGATGCTGTATATGGTTATGGTGTTGCGGAGGAGAGTATCCCGGTGCAGGAAGCAAAGCAAAGTGACTATTTTCGCCAGGAAAGACGAGATGTAGAGGCCGTTATCCCCGGCGATGTGATGAAAATTCTGGACGTGGGCTGCGGAGAAGGACTTCTCGGGAAAAGACTTTTAGAGAAGGGAGCAGGAGAAGTAGTCGGCATAGAGATAGCCCCTGAAATATGCGGGATTGCCAGAGGAAATCTGACGAATGTCATATGCGGAAATATCGAAGATATGGCTCTCCCTTTTGAAGAAGGATATTTTGACTGCATAATATTTGCTGACGTCCTGGAGCATATGAAAGAACCGCTCTCCCTGTTGAAACGACTCAGGAAAAACCTTTCGGATTCAGGAGTTGTAGTGGCGAGCATTCCCAATGTCGGATACTACGGAATACTGCATATGCTGTCGCAGGGGCACTGGACATATCAGGACTCCGGCATTCTTGATAAAACCCATCTCAGATTTTTCACCAGAAAAGAGATAGGAACCCTCTTTGCCGATGCCGGCCTTGAAATAACAGGGATGACTGCTAACATCGACCCCCTCTACGACCGTCTCAGTGATCCCTATTCGGACGAAGTGACGTTTGGCAGGGTCACGCTCAGAGGCCTTAAGCCGGATGAAATACAGGACCTCTTTGTTGTTCAATATATTATAAGAGCCCAGAAAGCCGGTAATGAACTGCATCAGGTTGATAAGACAGTTGCTTCGGCAATTGAATCCGGTGAGCTTAAAAAGGCCAAGGAGACAATGGAAAGATACCTCGAACTTCATCCTGTTGATGCGGACATACTGAGCAGGCATGCAGAACTATGCCTTAAACTCGGGCACGATGAAGAAGCCATGGAAGACCTTCGCAAAATGCGGATCTTCTATCCTGATCGTAAAGATACGATGCGTTTAACGGAAGCGATCAATGGAACGGGAGCAGTGGCTTTTTCTCAGGCAGTACGTGAACAGCAGCAGGATGACGGCCCTTTATTTAGAGAAGATAAAAAAGATCTGACGCAGGTTGCGATCGTAAGGGGGGCAAATCTCAATAAATGGGAGATGCAGAACTATTATCCTCTTTCAGAGAGCTATGATATTACCGCGTACGCAACGTCCCGGACATATTTTGACATAGGCAAAATCAGGTTTCCCGTAGTTCAGCTTCCTTATCAGTCCCGGGGACTGTTATTACATATGGAGGGGCTGGAAAAGTGTCTTGCCGATAAGGACATTGTGTACTCTGCTGACATCACCTATGAATTTTCTGCACAGGCAGTACGTGCGAAGCGGAAGTATGGTTTTCAAGTGGTATGTCTGGAATGGGAAAATATTCCATTTAATTATGAAGAATATGAAGCCGTGCGTCATAACAAGGAAGCGGTAAGAAACGGGGCCGATCACTTCATTGCTGCCACCGGCAGGGCCAAAGAAGCGCTCATGCTTGAAGGCGTACCGGAAAAAAAAATCAGCGTGATACCGATGGGCATTGATTTAGATATCTTCAGGCCCAGAAAAGAGGACATTGCCGGAGACAGAGAGTCCCTCGGATTCAGCAGCGATGAGACGGTTGTTCTTTTTATCGGGAGAATGGTGTGGGAAAAGGGGATATACGATCTCATTCACGCAGCGGAGCAAACCTTTCGTACGGGTCTGATAAGGGACCACGGAGTGAGGTTCCTGATAGTAGGCAAGGGACAGGAACTGGAGGGCGTGCATAAAAGGGCGGCAATGCTTGGTATTTCTGACTGGATAACATTTCTGGAACACTACCCCTATGAAGACATGCATACGTTACATAATCTTGCGGATATTTTTGTTTTACCGAGTATCTCCACCCCAACATGGCAGGAGCAGTTTGGCATGGTCCTGATAGAAAGCATGGCATGCGGTACCCCGGTTATATCAACCCTTTCCGGTTCTATACCGGAAGTAGTAGGGGATTGCGGTCTCCTGATTCAGCCCAATGACCATCTGTCTCTCTACAGGGCAATGAAACAGTTAATTGTTAACAAAGAGCAAAGGGAGGACCTTGGCAGCAGGGCCCTGATGAGGGCTGCAAGGGAATTTGACTCCCGGAAGATTGCACAGAGGGTAAAGATGGTTTTTGAAAAGCTTATAACCCGCAAAGCAGGAGAGACAGTCCATGGAAATACTGAGTGAAATGACTTTCCATGTACTTGATGATATGCCTGCTCCAGAACCCAAAGAAGCCTTCGAGATACGGATTAGGACCTTTGTAGCACTCTAGTATGGAAGATCTCTCTGCTGCCATCAATGCACTTAAGAGCGGTGACCTGAGCCTCGCAGAAAGGATTTGCCAGCGCATTATTGGTAAAGAGCCTCAACGGGTAAGGGCCCTTCATATAATGGGGATAGTGGGGAGCATGCAGGGTCGTCCTGTAAAAGCATTCAGTTATTTCAAAAAGGCCCACGCGCTTGAGCCGGACAATGCTGATATCCTGTTAAATCTTGGATGCATGCAACTTCAATTAGGGAGGCTTCATGACTCGGAACTGAGTTTGCGTGCTGCTATAAAAATACAGCCTCATGAGGCCATGGCGCACAGTTCTCTCGGCAATGTTTTAAAACGACTCGGCAAATATGAAGAGGCTGTTACATGCCATGAACACGCTGCCTCATTAGCGCCCTCTTCGGCAGAGGTGCACTCCAATCTGGCTTCCGCCTACCTTGCATGGAATAAAATAGATCCGGCATTAGAGGAATGCCGTAAGGCCCTCCATTTGCAGCCCGATTCTGCGGAGCTGCATTTCAATTTAGGAACAGCACTCCAAAGGGGAGAACAGTATGAAGATGCGTGCGATGTTTACCGGCGGGCACTTCGGTTAAATCCTGATCATACGCTTGCTCATATGAATATGGGCACATCACTGAAGGCGCTTGGCAGGGTGCATGAAGCGATATCTTTCCTTCGCCGTGCAACAGAACTCGCTCCGGATTTTGCGGACGCACACTGGAACCTTGCCCTTACTTTGTTACTGGCAGGAGATTATTGCAATGGATGGAAGGCATATGATTGGCGTCTGAAGATGCGGGACATCCCTGTCCGGACATTTCCCCGGCCATTATGGGACGGTTCTGTCCAGCGGGATAAAACCCTGCTGATCCATGCTGAGCAGGGCATGGGAGATACGATCCAGTTTATCCGTTATGCTGCAGATGCACGAAAGAAGGTGAAATCCATTATTCTCGATTGTCCGGAACCACTGGTCATGCTTTTTTCTGATGTCAAGGGAGTTGATACAATTGTATCGACCGGCAGGGAGCTTCCGGCATTTGATATTCATCTGCCTTTAATGAGTCTGCCCGGGGCACTTGGCGCAGAGCCTGGCGACAGTATAAATAAACATCCTTACCTGAAAGCAGAAAAGGGATTAGCATTAAAATGGCGTACAAAAATGCATTCGAACAATTACCGTGTTGGTTTAGTATGGGCAGGAAACCCGAAACACGAGGATGATCGCAACCGGTCAATTGATGTGACGTATTTTGCGCCTTTACTGAAAATACCGGAAGTGACCTTCTACAGCCTTCAGAAAGACACGACCGATAGAGGAGGAATAAATAATATTGAAGGGATTAACATAATCAATGCAGGTCCGGAGCTGAGAAACTTTGCCGATACTGCCGCCCTGATTTCAACACTGGATCTTGTTATCTCCGTTGATACGGCGGCAGCCCATCTGGCAGGTGCCCTTGGATGCCCGGTATGGGTGCTGTTGCCTTATGCCCCTGACTGGCGGTGGATGATGGAACGGGATGACACTCCCTGGTATCCGACTATGAGACTGTTCAGACAGGAGAGGTCCGGTGACTGGAACGGGGTCATAGCAGATGTTGAAGAGGCATTAAGGAATATGCCCGGAATCAGAATGCGCCCTGAGCGCACGGCGGATATATTGCTGATAAATTGATCATGGTCATATGGACCTGTGGAAAATTATATCATCGATAAATGTAATTCATCAGGTGGAAGGAAGAAAAATCAGGGTGCCCGGCGGGAGTTGCCTGAAGTCGTCAATTTCGTTGCCGGCCAGGAGTTTTCTGGATGGAAGGTAATAGATTGTTGATTCATCATTATATTTGTGGCCCGCGATCTGGAAGGCGGACTGATTCCTGTACAGCTTCGAAGGAACACGGTAGCCGACGATAAGCCGTGTTTTGACCGGGAGGTCGTCCCAGTCGGATATCTTTGAACCTAATTTAACACGGCCCGAAGGAAGAAAATAGATGGTTGTTTTATGATTGTATTTAGTACCGGCAAAGGACCAGGCCGTAAGGCTTCCCGATATGGTTTTAATGGGGCCTTCGCTTTTTTTCAACGAAATGCTGTCTTCCTGATTCAGGAGTACAATGGTATTTGCAGGTATGCGGTTCCAGCCTATTGTATCTGATATCTGATCGCCGGTGTAGATACGACCGCCCGGAAATTTGTACACTGTTGTGCGATCATTATAATCTTCCCCGGCGATTGACCAGGCTGTGTTGCTCCTTGAAATGATGTTTGCATCACTCTTTCTGGCAGCAAATTTCTGACGACCATAAAAGACGCTTGCGAGCTGAGGGTCTGCCATAAGCCGGCCTGATCGAACATCGGGGTCATGGCTCCAGGTCGGACCTAGGCCGGCCTTTGAGCGGATAAAATTTTTTGCACAACGCTTGCGCCCGCGGTGCGTTTTTTTAAACCACCGGTTTGGTTTTCCGTAGGCCACCTGGCTGTGGGTCAGGACGGCCCTGTCATCCAGGCCATATACCCTTTGTAAAAGGTCAATCAATATGCCCAGTGACCGGTACTGGCTTTCAGAGATGGATGCGTAATGATATCCCACCAGTTCAATCCCAATCGAGACCTTGCTGACATTCGCCTCCCCGTTCCACATGCTTCGACCGGCATGGTCTGCAACATACTTCTTGTCCATGATGCGATAGGTGCGTCCGTTTCGGGCGATCACATAGTGCGTATGACCGCCTTTTGTGCTCCGCCCGCTGCGCAACTGTTTTCCTTTTGAAACAACCTTCAGCGTTGCTTCACGTCCGAGTTCCGAGGTGTGAACGATAATATATTTTGTCTTTTTACGTTTGACCTTTTTAAATCCCGGATTCAACTGCGAACGGAAATCAACAATTGAACGTTGAAGACTCCTGCGGTCTGCCCGGGTGTATGCAGATGAAAAGGACGGTACAATGAAAAGAAAAGCAAGAAATAAAGATAAAGATCCTGTGAATCGTTTAATGCATAGCCACGATTTGCCAGTCATAACGTTCGGTCTATCCAACAGGCCGGCTCTCTGAATAATGTGTGAATACGAAAATAACCCTGCTCCTCCGTTAATACTCTATTTCTTTTTTATTCTTTGAAGTTTAACAGGAAAATAGATGGAACCGCAATATTTTTTATGGGGAGGACAGATTTTATTCACGGGCTCTGAGATCACAGTTGCCTTGATTGAGATAATGCCCTAAAATGTAAGAAGAGCATTACCTTCAGGTAATGCTCTTCTGAATGGAAAACATGTCCGCAGCTCAGGGAATAAAGGGAGGAAAGGCATGCAATATTTATTGGCAGTATTTATTACATTAATATTTTCAGCTGCGTACGGTGCTGACGGGACAGCAGTCCCCTACGATGTTGATGGAAAGCCCTTTGAGGGATATTACATCAGCCCTTCTCCCGATGCCCCGCTGATACTGCTTGTCCATGACTGGGACGGCCTG
Organism: Thermodesulfovibrionia bacterium; assembly: GCA_041629615.1. Lineage (GTDB taxonomy): Bacteria > Nitrospirota > Thermodesulfovibrionia > UBA6902 > UBA6902 > JBFKMY01. The sequence goes on from JBFKMY010000086.1 coordinate 6,735, forward strand.
AATGATTACGAAATAAAACGTGCCACTATGCTTGCTGATATGGGGTATGCGGTTTTTGCCGCTGATCTGTTTGGTGCAGGAATACGGCCGACGGAGGTAACGGATAAACGCCAGCACACCGGTGAACTGTATAAGGACCGTAAAAAAATGCGTTTTCTGTTGCAAAGTGCCCTCGACAGGGCAAAATCAAAAGGGGCCAATGTTCATAATGCTGCGGCAATGGGGTACTGCTTTGGGGGTGCAGCTGTACTGGAGTTCGCCAGGGCGGGAGCAGACCTGAAAGGCTTTATAACCTTTCACGGCGGATTAAGCACCCCTGACGGGCAGGACTACTCACAAACCAAAGGCACACTGCTCATACTGCATGGTACTGCAGATGAAAACATAACAATGGATTCGTTTGCCGCACTTGCCGGTGAGCTGGAGAAAGAGGGAGTTCCCCACGAAATGATCTCCTACGGTGGAGCGCCGCACGCATTTACGGTATTCGGTTCCAGCCGGTACCGGGAGGATGCAGACAGGAAATCATGGAAACGGTTTACAGAGTTTCTTAAAGAGATGCTTGACTGATCAGACAGCAGATCCCGTCATTCACTAGATACACTTCTCATCCATTTAAACAGCGAATATTAATGAAGGCAATGGGGTCTTGAATAGTGCATGTCCATTATTAAATTACGGGAAACAAGACCCCCATACAACAAATTTAGTAGTTTTGTGCAGAGGGAGATACTTTACGAAACATAGAAATACAAATGTTAACGGCCGAATTCAAGAAATAAGGAATTCTTTTCCCTGTCTTGATCCAGGCGCCAAAATAAGATAAACAGGTAGTAAGTTTTTGTTTTGTTGTCCAATGCCGGATGTAAGTACCGACTGGTGAAAGAAACTGTTGCAGAGGGCTGGAACTCATGCCCATGCCCCACGCATGTCTGGGTGTTATATTGAAAATGACAAAAAATTCTGCCAGCTTCAGCGCTATATCAAAGTTAGCCAGCACAGGAACAGCAAGGTTCTCCTGCATCCGCTGGGCCAGACCTCCGAGATAGCCGCAATTAGGAATCAGGACATCCGCATGCTGATCTTCTATGCTCGCACGTCCTTCCTCAAGAAGCTTGTCTAATGTCTTATCCTCGTCCTCTGGCAGTTTACTGATAGGCAGGGTACGCGGATAAATAAGAGCAGGTTTCTCGCCAATCCACGATGCCAGGGCCATATTGGCATCTCTCAGCCCGATAACGGGTATCTTTACTGCGCGCTGGGCTTCTCTTGCACCGGCATCAAGCATGCAATTAATAACTACTGCATCATATCCCCGGGACTCGGCCCACTTAGATTTTTCCACAACCAGAGGTGCAACCTTTAAGCTGTCTTCGGTATCCTGAATATGGAGTGGTGCTCCTGCAATATAGATTTCATCTACATGTGTCTGGTTTAAAAGATACTCCCGGGGTGTAAGCGGGCAAGGCCCTTTATTGCCATTGTCAGGATGGATAGGAGTTATCATAAGCAATTTTACGCCCTGTTTTACATCCAGTTTACCGACGTAATAATTTTTTTCCTTGTAAGAATTTAAAGAGTGTTTATATTTATTTGACGTAGTATGCATCACTTTCTCCTTTTTTTTATTTATTGATTGAGCCTATATTTCTAAGAATGCAATATTTTTGCCAGCTATATAATTGCTTAATTATTATAGATTTATTGCTTTTTTAACGCTGAGGAAACATACCGGTTTTCATGATGAGCAAGCTTTTCCGGAAGCTCATTGAAGATTAATGGCCGGGGAAAAGCCCAGGGAAACGTGTTGACTATCAAATGAAAGATAAACGGTCAAGGCTTAAAAGCAGGCAATGGGGTCAAGTCTTGTAGATCG
>JBFKMY010000087.1:0-8565 GCA_041629615.1 Thermodesulfovibrionia bacterium
AACGGGGCGTTTTTATTCTCATATGGCAGAGCTGGTCAGGGATGCCGGGGCCAGAAAGATATTTGAATCACTCGCCAAAGCGGAGGATCAGCATAAATTAAAAGTATTAGAATCTTACCGGCACGTAACGGGAAATGATATTACGGATAAAACAATGCAGGAAAAATCCGTTAAAGGCTATATGGAGGGCGGAGTCTCCATCGAAGAAGTAACTGGCTGGATAGATAAAGAAAATGCGGCGCTCCAGGACATTCTTGAATTATCCATGCAGATGGAAACCAACTCGCTCGATCTTTATATGAAAATGCAAATGGAGGTTAACAATGAATTAGCAAAAACATCATTTAATGATCTCATTGAGGAGGAAAAGACCCATCTTTCCCGATTGGGAAAACTGCTTGACAGTAAAATATAAAGTCATAAAGGAATGAAGACCTTATGGTTATTCACATAACAGGGGGATGAAATGAAAAAGACCATGAAAAAGACCGCCTATACAAAAATGAACGTGAAAAGCAGGGCATCAGGACAGGCGGTAAAAAGCAGCGCGCAGGGAAAAACATCAAAAGACAAATCAAAATCAGGGCCGGTTGCGGGACTGAAAAAACAATACCTGAAGTCCAACAGGAGCTGCAGGGTAACGTTCAGGCTGCCGAAGGACGCAGCACAGGATGCCGGCATGGTAACCCTTGTCGGGGATTTTAATAACTGGAACCTGACACAGACGCAGATGAAAAAGTTGAAAAGCGGTGATTTTACGGCTACGGTAGATTTGCCGTGCAACAGGGAATTCAGGTTCAGGTATCTCATTGATTCCCGTCGCTGGGAAAATGACTGGTGTGCAGACAAATACATGCCGAATGAATATGGCAGCGATGATTCTGTTGTTGTTATCAACGGGTATAACATTGAATAGCTGATATATAAACGGTCTCATGACCTCATTTTAACGCTCCGTTTAGAGGAAAGAGATGAATATCCTCACGAAGGAAAGGTCTGCCTATCTGAAGCATGCTGCCAGTCAGAAAATACACTGGCTTCCATGGTCGGAAAAGGCATTTGAGAAGGCGAAACAGAATGACAGGCCCGTATTCCTCAGTTCAGGAGCTGTCTGGTGCCACTGGTGTCATGTCATGGCAAAAGAATGTTTTTACGATGACGAAATAGCGGAGATTCTCAATAATCATTTTGTCCCTGTTAAACTCGACAGGGATGAACGGCCTGACATAGACAGACGTTATCAGATGGCAGTCGCCGCAATGGGGCAGGGCGGCGGCTGGCCGCTCAGCATATTCCTGACACCCGATAAAGTGCCTTTTTTCGGCGGTACCTATTTCCCGCCGGAAGATCGTTCAGGCAGGCCGGGTTTCAAAAAGGTCCTGAACGCGGTCCTTGAGCTGTACAGATCAAAAAAAGACGAGATATCCCGTTACACTGACAGGCTCATGAGCGCCCTGACATATTCCCCTGCTTCTCGCGGGAATATCAGTGAATCACACATAGATGAAGCGCTTGAAAGAATCCTCGCAGCGTATGATCAGGAAAACGGGGGGTTCGGCACTGCCCCGAAATTTCCCATGCCCGGAGCAATAGATTTTCTCCTTAACCGGTATTATTTAACGGGGGACGAATCGCTTGGATCAGCCCTTCGAAAGACGCTTGAATCAATGGCCTGTGGAGGTTTCTATGATCAGGTCGGCGGCGGCTTCCACAGATATGCGACGGACAAATCCTGGATTATTCCCCATTTTGAAAAGATGGCAGATGACAATGCATGGCTTTTGCGAAATTATCTTTGTGCATATTCTGTAACAGGGCACACATTGTACAGAGAAATAGCGGAAGGGATAGTTTACTTTATCAGGAACGTACTGTCCGGTTCCGAAGGAGGTTTTTATGCAAGCCAGGACGCCGATGTTTCACCCGATGATGAAGGAGGATATTTTACATGGACCGATCAGCAATTCAGAAGAACTCTCGACAATGATGAATACAGAGTGCTGTCCCTTTATCTGATGCATGATGCAGGTTCAATGCACCATGATGCGTCAAAAAAAACATTGTTTGTAGTAAAAGATGCAGAGGAAATCGCCGAAGAAACCGGTAAAGGGGTCGCAGAGGTCATAAAAATAATACAGACGGGAAAAGCGAAGTTGCTGCAGGAAAGAAATAAGAGGGAGACCCCATTTATTGATACAACACTCTATACGTCAGTAAACGGCATGCTTGTTTCGGTCTTTCTCCTTGGCTACAGGGTCCTCAGGGACAGGGGCCTGAAGGACTTTGCGATAATAAGTCTTGATCGGATAATAAAGGAGCGGTTCATCGACAACACCCTGTATCACACAGAAAATGTGCATGCATTTCTTGATGATTATGCCTGTCTTATCGATGCCCTGATTGCTGCCTATGAAGCAACAGGCAGCACCGCCTACAGTGAACAGGCGGATGAACTTATGAAAATATGCCTGGATAGACTATGGGACAGGGACCAGGGCGGTTTCTTTGACACCGATGATCATTTGCTCGGTATAGGCATTAAAGGCGTTGAAGATATGCCGCATCCATCGGCGAATTCCCTGTGTATCAGACTGTTGTTAAAGCTCTCTTCCATAGCGGGGAATGACATATATCGCCGGCATGCAGAGGAGGCATTGAAGGTTTTTTCTGAAAAGGCAGTCGAATCAGGAATTCATGCGGGCTACTATTTTAGTGTGCTGGACTCATATTATAATCCCCTTACACTCACCTTGCATACAAAGCCGCAAAGCACACTGTCCGAGGCGGCGTTATCATTGTACAGCCCCCATTGCGACATACTGTATGGGGAAGACAGGGGATATGTTGTTCCCTGCATCGGTGATGCATGCCATGAGCCTGTTGACAATCATCAAGGTATGAAATATTTTATGAACAGGAGAAATCGTATCTCACATCATGCAAATGATTAACAGCTCATGAAAATAAACAGCGAAATGGAGAGTGATATGGAATTTTTTTCAGTCAGTGAAGTGATTGAACAGGCCATCCAGACGGAGAAACTGGGGTACGAACTCTATCTGGAAATGGCAAGGAAATTTGAAAAGGACAACAAACTCAGAGAGCTTTTCGAAATGCTTGCGGTAAAGGAGCAGGAACATGAAAGGACCTTTACTGCTCTGAAGGAGAAAATCGGCGACAAAAAAGCAGAAAACTGGGAAGAGGTCTCCCATTTTTTAAGGGCAATTGTTGAATCTGAATTCTTTCTCGGAAAAGACAAGGCCCTTCCTTCCCTCGATCATCTGAAAAATATAGAGGACGCTGTCCGTTACGCGATAGGGTTTGAAAAGGAGACCCTGCTGTACTATCACGGCCTGCACAGGCTTATAGGCGAAAATTCGATTCTTGATAAATTAATTGATGAAGAAAAAAGCCATATTGTATGGTTAACGGAGTTCAGGAAAACTATTCACAGATGAGAAAGCTGGATTATTCAATCAGAATAGGCGGTGAGGCAGGGCAGGGCATACAGACAATCGGGGGCACCCTTGCACAGGTGTTTGCCAGAACAGGGTATCATGTGTTTACCCACCAGGATTATGAATCCCGAATAAGGGGAGGACATAATTTTTACCAGGTAAGACTGTCTGATGAACCTGTTATGTCATCGAGGGACAAAATCGACATTATCGTAGCGCTGGACAAAGAAAGCATTGTCAGGTATAAAAACGAACGTTCTGAAAGGGGATTCATCATATATGACTCGACGGCCCTGAAAGAGAAATTCGATGAACCCGGCTTTCTTGACATCCCCTTTGACAATCTTGCTGTTGAGCGCGGCGGGAACAAAATCATGGCCAATACTGTTGCAGTGGGTGCAGTTCTCGGAATGCTGGGAATGAAGCTTGAGGTCCTTCATGAAAACTTCAGGGGAACATTCAGCAAAAAGGGGGAGGAAATAATAACGGGAAATATTAACGCTGCGAATGCGGGTCATGAATATGCAGCGGGAAAGTGCGAGGGATGTGCATTTAAAGTCACAGATGCTCATGATTCATCCCGGAAGGGGCACATGCTTATTGCAGGCAATGATGCCATTGGACTTGGCGCAATAGCCTCGGGAGTTAAATTCTATTCAGCCTATCCCATGACCCCGTCAACGGGAATCATGAATTATATCGCCGGTAAAGAAGAGGAATATGGAATAATTGTTGAACAGGCTGAGGATGAAATCGCGGCAATCAATATGGCACTGGGTGCATCTTTTGCAGGAGTGCGGGCAATGACCGGAACGTCGGGAGGAGGCTTTGCATTAATGGTTGAGGGCCTTTCTCTGGCCGCCATCACCGAGACGCCCATTGTGATTGCCCTGGCGCAGAGACCGGGCCCTGCAACAGGCTTACCGACAAGGACAGAGCAGGGAGACCTTCAATTTGCCCTCTATACTGCCCATGGTGAATTTCCGAGAGTAATTCTTGCACCCGGCACCCCTGAACAGGCTTTTTACCTGACAAACAGGGCCTTTGGCCTGGCGGAGAAATATCAGATACCGGTCATTATTCTTACCGACCAGTATCTTGCTGATTCAGAGTGGACCTTTACTCATTTTGATCTCAGCAGGATCCATTATTCAGACCAGAGACTGAGAGGGGAAGCCATACAGAAAATGTCAGGGTATAAACGGCATGCGTTCACTTCAACGGGCGTGACACCTATGGCCATTCCGGGTGAGACCGAATATCTGGTGGTCACCGACAGTGATGAACATGATGAGGAAGGTCACCTGATTGAAGACGCTGAGACGAGACTCCTCATGGTGGACAAGAGACTGTTCAGAAAGCTCCCCCATATAAGGGAAGAAATTGCACCGCCATTATTATATGGCAATGATCAACCGGAGATACTTCTGATTGGTTGGGGTTCCACCTATGGTTTACTGAAGGAGGCGGTCGATACGCTCCTGACGGAAAAAAATATTGCCATGCTTCATTTCAGTGAAATTTACCCCTTCCCTGAACCGGAAAAGTTTGATTATCTCGAAGTCCTGAAAAAGGCACATCTGACCATATGCATAGAAAACAACGCAACAGGACAGTTTGCGCGCCTTGTACAAGCGGAAACTGGGTTTGCATTCACAAAAAGGATCAACAGATACGACGGCCGTCCATTTACGTTAGACGGTTTGATAGGAGAGATACGTGCCCACATTAGATGATTATAGAGGGCGCACTCCGGCATGGTGCCCTGGGTGCGGAAATTTCGGTATTCTTAAATCGTTTAAAGAAGCAATGATAGAAATGGACATTAAACCCCATCAGTTTACTGTCGTATCAGGCATAGGACAGGCTGCCAAATTTCCCCATTACACACAATGCAATACATTTAACGGTCTCCATGGCAGGGCTTTACCGGTTGCCGCGGGAATACGACTCGCAAACCATGAACACCGCGTCATGATATTTACCGGAGACGGGGACTGCTACGGTGAAGGCGGCAATCATCTGTTGCATAACATACGACGCAACATAAACGTCAAGGTATTTGTTCATGACAACCAGATTTACGGGCTCACGAAGGGACAGGCATCTCCCACAAGCATGGAGGGAATGAAGACAAAAAACCAGCCTTTTGGTGTTTTTTCGGAGCAGTTGAATCCAATGGCCATGGCAGTTGCGCTTGACTGCAGCTTTGTTGCAAGGGGATTCGCCGGCGACCCCGGACATTTAAAGGAATTGATCAAGGCAGCTGTGGACCATAAGGGCTTCACACTGGTCGATATATTACAGCCCTGTGTTTCTTTTAACAAGATAAATACCTATGAATGGTATGAACAGAGGGTCTATCACATAGAGTCCGGATATAATCCCGGGGACAGGGTCGACGCATTTAGAAAAGCACTCGAATGGGGTGACAGAATACCCCTGGGTATTATTTATAAGAACAATCGTCCTGTTTTGGAGGAGAGGATACCGGTACTGAAAGGGGCCCCCCTTGTCAGGCATTCCTTTGACATATCCAGAATAGGGAAGACCATAACCGAGTTTTATTAATGCGTTAAAAGGAGGTACGTGCCATGGCAGCAAAAAAGAAAGCGTCTTCAAAAAAATCTTCTGCAAAGAAATCAGGAACAAAAAAGAAATATGCGTGCTCGACGTGCGGCGCGGTAACGACCTCAAAGGGGCATCTGTGTACCCCTGTGGTCATGGATAAGGCATTCACGTGCGATTACTGTGGCATGGTTGTGGGGAACCCCCGCCACGTCTGTAAACCTAAGGCACTGAAGGCCTCTTTTTATTGTGATTCCTGCGGCAGAACAGCAGTCAGCAAGGCAGAACTCTGCATGCCCAAAAAGATTTAAAGACCGGCGGATAACCGGTCTTTACGGGCAAACAGGTTACTTCAGGGACTAAGTCCGTGAGTATTGCTGACTAACGTCCTGTCATATCAGCCTGTCCGGCTGAACTCCCATGCTTTATTTTTTGATAATGAACTAACCCCAGGCAGGGCTTGGAGGGATTCTTTTAACTAAAGAAAAGCTTCCTGCATGCCGAAATAGAGTAATCAGATAGAGAAGGAAATAGTAAATACGTCGTGCTGATAAACAGACAGGATGTAAAAAGGAGATAAACTATGAGTATAAGGGAAAAACTCTTTGGCATCATCATATTTTTTATATTAATATCACTCGCCATAGGCAGTGCCGGAGGCTATGGCATATTCAGGACAGGGAGCTCAATCAGCACTATCATTGATAAAAATATCCCCATCACAGAGCAGATTAACTCGCTCGAAGTAATTGTTGCCAGCGTAAGTTCCTATGAAAAAAACTATTTCCTTTTCTCCGAGACAAGGGACGTGAAGAAAAGGGACGAGTATTATAAAAAAACGGTTGAGGGGTTTGGCAATATAAAAACTACCCTGAACGAACTGAAGTCCAGGGTTATTGAATACGATGGGGACAAATCAATAACAATTGGTGAAATTGAAAATTCACTGGCCAGTACCGAGGCATCATTCAAGAAAATTGCCGGACTGCTTGATCAGGGCAAGGCGTTTACCGATGTTCAGGACGCCTATGTTCCCTACAGCACAAATACAAGGGTACTGAAAGACAAAATAGTTGATCTCAAGGACAGTATCCTCCATGAAACAGCACAGCTTGGAAGCGAGGTATCCGCCCTTCAGAAATATCTTTTTATTGCATTTGTTGCAGGAGTGCTGATTGTGATGCTGCTGGGGGGGGGGTTCGGCCTGTTCTTTATTCGTCAGATCTCCACGTCTCTCAATGACCTTATGGACGGGATAACAGCGATCAAACGGGGCGAAATGGCCGTACTGCCTGTGCGGTCCGGAGACGAACTGGGAGAAATATCGAAAGTGTTTAACGAGACGATGGACAAATTAAAGGTCTATATTCAGACCGATGAGGAAAAAGAAAAAAGCCAGCAGAATGTGATCAATATCCTCGAAGTCGTCAGCACGGCGGCAGAGGGTGATTTTACAAAAAGAGCGCCTGTTACAACCGATGTTTTCGGTTCAATAGCAGATGCATTCAATCTGATGCTGGAAGAACTCTCATCACTGATAACAGAGGTCCGTTCCACTGCACGCGGCATTGGAAAAAATAGTGTCACCACCCTTACCCTGTTAAAGAACATGGCAGGCGGCTCCGAGACCCAGATGGTCCAGTTGAAGAGTGCAACAGAAGCAGTAGATGAAACGTCTCAGGCTACGCTCACAATATCAGAAAAGAGCCATGAAGCCACTGATTTATCCGTGAAGGCTTCCGAGGCATCCCTGAAAGGTGAAGAGCTTGTTACGCAGAGTATTGAAGGCATGCAGCTTATACGGGCCGCTGTACAGACAATTAATAAAAAGATGAAAATGTTTTCCGAGAGGATCATCGAAATAGGCACAATATCTGGGCTGATTGCAGAAATAGCATCGAGGACAAATCTTCTGTCAATGAACGCGTCCATTGAAGCGGCGCGGGCAGGAGAGGCCGGCAAGGGCTTTGTGGTCATAGCAGAGGAAATACGGCGTCTTGCGGACAGGTCGGCCGGGGCCACGACGGACATAACCAATATCATACGTGCAATACAGACCGAGGCAGGTGAAATAACAAGTTCCCTTGAGGAAGAGACAGAAATTGTTGAAAAACAATCGGCATTGTCCAGCGAAATCAAGTCCTCCTTTGCCGAAATAACCAGCGCTATTGATAAATCAAGAGGCATTGTTTCCGAAATATTGCCGCTCTCGGAAATGCAGAGAACCATGACCGGGAATGTTGTCCTTTCGATGGAAAACGTCAACCGAATTTCCCTTGAGCTCCTTAAACTCGTTCAGGACTCTGCGCACATATCTGAAACGCTTTCCCATTCCTCCACAGAACTTCTCTCGTCTGTAGAAAAATTCAGACTGACAGAGACCGGCGCCGTGGTCGCATAATAAAGGAAGAAAGTCTTAAGATTTAACAGCAGGACACAGACCTCTGAGCTGTCTCCTGATGGTCTCTACCAGGGTCGATTCCTCAAAGGGTTTTACTACATAATCCCTGGCCCCGAGCAGGGCCGCTTTTTCCCTGTG
>JBFKMY010000088.1:0-8503 GCA_041629615.1 Thermodesulfovibrionia bacterium
CGTATAGGAAAAACTGCATTCGGCAATGCAGAAGAGAAATCCTGTGCTGTACTGTTTGTCGGTGATAAAGACTATCTCCTCACGTCAATTGACAGGATATTTAACGGCAGCCATATGCGGCTGTTTAAGGCCCCTAATGCGCGGGAAGCACTTGATATTGTTCACCGTGAGGAAATAGCTGTCATTGTCTCGGAAAACCATCTGCCCGGCATGAAAGGCATGGATCTGATAACAAAGGTCAGCACTATTTCACCGGATACATTGAAAATCCTGATTACAACAGATGCAGACATGATGACGGCAGTAAATGCCATCAATAAAGGCCTTGTATCCAGGGTCATCCCAAAGCCCTGGGGAGGAGACGATCTCTTTGAAAATGTCTCTGAAGTGGTCATTCAATATCAGGTCTCCCGGGCACTGAAAAGCGAGAACAAGGCGACATTGCTTTCCATTGCACAGGCAGTAGAACTAAAAGATCTCTATACCCTCGGACACTGCGAGAGAGTTACGATGTACGCATTGCTGTTAGCTCATGCATACGGCATCTCCCCGGCAAAGAAAAAAGATATACGATATGGCAGTTCTCTCCACGACTTCGGGAAAATAAGCATCCCGGACGCCATACTCAACAAAAAGGGCCCCCTCTCCGATGAAGAATATTCTACGATCAAGAACCACCCGGGCTGGGGCGCCAATGTGGCAAGACATATAAAATTGTCCGGGCAGATCGTAAACATCATACTGTATCACCATGAGCGGTATGACGGAAAAGGATACCCCCATGGAATCAAGGGCACAAATATTCCTCTGGAAGCGAGAATTGTTACTATAGCTGACATATATGATGCCCTCACAAGTGACAGGCCGTACCGGGGAAAATACAGCGAAGAAGAAGCTGTTGGTATTATGAAGTCAATGAAAGGAACTGTCCTCGATCCAGATCTGCTCGACCTGTTTCTGAATACCTGTCTCAAATTCAAAGGGGAACAGGTATCATATGCATTAGAAGAATCTGCTGACTATCCTGACGTGCCCCTGCAATCCATAATGGAAAACGCCAGCGAGTACAGGAAAATAAAAAAATCATTAAAATAGCCTTCTTCCCGCCCATCACTACGAGGAGAGCAATCGTCTCACTATCATGTCCCGCAATCATCATCTGCATCATATTCATGCGCTACCGCCCTTAGAATGCATATTATTTTACGGGGCGCTGCTTCTGCATATTTTCCTGTACCCTGATCACTTCGTTAATGTTCCTGAGTATCCTGCTGTCAGGTTCATAGAGTTGCGCCCCGATAAGCTTCGCCTTTTCATACAGCGGTGCTGCTTTTTCAAACTGACCAGCCAGTGTATATGAGAAGGCAAGATTCATTATGGGATCAATCACGTACTTTTTATTTTCTTCAACACTGTAGAGCTGATTTATGAGCGGCATACATGCTTTTTCAACAGGCTCCACATCACCATGCACGAGGGCATTCCTCGCTTCGAGATTGCACTGCTTTAACAACATTATTATTGCATCGGGTAATGATTTCTCCGTTGGGGAAGAATCCACAGCATAGACAGTAATATGAATCAGGCATGCAACGAATAAAACAAAACCATAGAGATATTTCATGGAGTTCTCCTTATTATAGCGTGGGTGAAATTTCCGGGTATTCATGATAGCATAACCGGAAACACAATTAATTGTCTAATGGGAGCAACTCAGTGCTGATAAATCTGGTGTGCTGTTACTAACAGTTCTTTCCATTTCTTTTGAGTATTTTGAGCCGTCATTCCCGAGGGAGTAATCGGGAATCCGTTGTCTTTCTGAAACAAATAAAACCTGGATTCCCGATTAAGGACTTCGGGAATGACAACACTGACGTCTTGAAGGATTTTCAATGTAAAGGGATTTATGCAACACTACACTAGTTCCACGGCGAGAGGGCATCAAATAAAAGTGGGCAACTTCAGCATTGACTTTTACATTGGGATGAGGGTCCAGCGAATTGACAATTAAACTATCAGGGTCCCCCCCCGAAAAATATCGGCCAAGATCAATCACGTTACCCCTGTCTTCCTCAATGAACGTAACAACCTTTGATGTAAATTGAGTGCTTACTTCAATATCACTGTTGATGGGAGACGTTGTTTGATTGCTGCTTTCCCGTTCGTTTTAGCTGACATTATCCCAGATCAGTAGCGTTCGTCGTACTGTCATAGAATTCCGTAACATTATTTTTTTTGTCCGACTCCATATGTGCCATGGCAGTACGCGGGTGCTGGTTCAGGGTGCCTGTGATCATGTACGGAATGTAGTATCCCCAATCGATTTTTTCCTGCCACGGAAGGATTTCATCCTCTATGGCCTCGATAAGGGGTCGTACTCTGAATTTGGGATTTTTCAGGAATGAAATAAGGAGTTCCAAAGGACAATTACCGGCCCCGCGCCCAATGCCGTACATGCTGGCATCAAGGTAATTAATGCCGGAAATGATTGCCGAGATGGTGTTCGCAAAGGCCAGCTGCTGATTATTATGGCAGTGGATCCCGATAGTCTTGCCGGGCAGACGCTCCATGTATTTTTTTGAGAGCAACTCTATGTCCTCGGAATAAAACGAGCCGAAACTGTCCACTATATAGATGATTGGCACCCTGCATTTGGAAAGATCGTCGAGTGCTTCATCCAGTTCCCGAAGGCCGACTGTGGATACTGCCATGAGATTAATGGTCGTCTCATATCCTTTATCAATGCAATGGTGGGCAAGATCGATGGCAGCATCAACCTGATGGGCATAACATGCAACCCGTATCATGTCCAGCGAACTCTCGGCCATGGGGGGGATGTCATTATATTCGATACGGCCAATATCGGCCATTGCGGAAAGCTTGATCTTTTTTTCGCTGGTCCCGATAATGCGCTGTATGTCCGCTTCAGCACAGAATTTCCATGGGCCTACCTCCTTCCGTGAAAACGCCGACTCCGAACTGAGGTACCCGATTTCCATATAATCGACGCCTGCCTCTGTCAACGCCGTGTAGACCTTACAGACAAAGGAGTCGTCAAACTGCCACTTATTCATAAGACCTCCGTCACGTACGGAGCAGTCGACAACCTTGATTTCCGGTCTGAACATTTATGCTTTCCTCCCTGATTGCAGCTCGTTGCCTGCAGATGATTGAAGTGATTTCAGAAACTATACCCGTGACTGCTTTCAATTTTTCCCAGGTTGGAGTCAATGAGTTTTTTCATTTCCTCACGAAAATGCTTTCTGAGACTCTTAAGGTCTGTTATCTCTTTATGTATAGCGGCAAGTCTCCGCTGTTCCTCACCCACCATTTCTTCTACTTCCTGTGCGGCCTCTTTTTTCAGTCGCTCTGCTTCTTTTATTGCGTTCTCACTGTGCGTCGCTACATATTCATGTGTCCGCATAATAGTATCTCTCAGCGCCATTTCCAGTTCATCGTATTCCTGAAGCTGATTTTCAATCTTTTTTGCCCCTTCCCTCAAACTTGCATTTTCTTTCAGCAGTTCTGCCATTTCATCTGCTAAAAGTCTGAGAAATTCATTTACCTCATCCCTGTGAAACCCTTTGTATCTGGCTGCAAATTGCTTATGCTGAATATCCAGTGGCGTTACCCGCATAAGAGGCCCCTCCCGGTGGCTTCTATGTATAGTCCTTTTCTGTCCATGATTATTATATGTATTATCACCCCTTCACTTCAAGGGATTATATTCACATTTTTATCGATGGCCTGTTAAGTGTGAAGGAAGCGAATATTGCTCTGTTTTTCACTGAAGGATTTGTTCCAGGATATCACGGGGCATTTCTGATTTATTCATGTCAACCAGACTTCCCATTTTCTTCTTAATGAAGGAAGTGGTCATCATTAACTTCATGGAGGTAATCATATACTTCTTTTTGAATTCGTCTTTCTCGTCTGACATTTCCCTGAATTTGTTTTCATAGAATGTCTTGTAACACGCAATGATAGCCTTATCGATGTCTTCAAGACTCATGCTCTTCGGTTTTATTATCGGATCTATGAGATTGTACTTTCGGTAATCGAAGACCTCTATGTAATCCTTCAGTTCATTGTAAATGTCAGAGTATGGCCAGGGAGCAATAGCAAGAAAATGCCCGAAATCGGGATTAAATTCCATGACCAGCTGGAGGGTCTTCTCAATGCTCTCCTTTGTTTCGTCCGGAAATCCAAGGATCATCGATGTCTCTGTTATGATACCTGTTTCGTTCAGAAGTCTTAATGCCTCTTTTGACTCTTCTATGCTCAGGTCTTTCTTTATGTAGTCCAAACTCTCCTGTGCGGTGGCTTCTGTCCCAACGTAGATATGAATGATTCCCGCATCCCTGTACTTATGCAGTATGTCCCTGTCCCTGATGATGTCGGCGGCCCTCGTCTCCATCAGTATTTTTATATTGAGGCCTTTCTCTATAAGGAGGTCAAGAAGTCTTTCCCACCGGGCCCTGTCAGGCGTCGGGTAATCATCGGTGAACAGGACCACATCCACTCCATACCTTGTCTTGAGGTGCTCCATCTCTTTTACAATGTCCTCCGGTGAACGGGCCCTCCATGTCCTGCTCCACATTTTCTGCTGTGAGCAAAAGGTGCATTCCTGTTCACAGCCCCTCGATGTACATATTGCTCCCAGCCGGGAACCGGGGAGAATATAGTATGTGTAGTCTTTCCAGTCCAGCAGGTCCCAGGCCATGGGAAGTCCGTCGAGATTGTGCATATAGGGTCGCACCGGCGTTACTGTCAATTCTGTGTCTTTTTTATAGACAATTCCCTTGACCTTTGACAGGTCACGGTTGTTTTCCAGAGCAGTAAGCAGTTCAGCAATGGTAACTTCCCCCTCGCCTCTTATAATGTAATCAACTTTATCGGTCAGTCCAAAGATCTCTTCATACATGAATGTGGGATGGACGCCGCCCATAATTGTGGTAATATGGGGATTTACTGATTTTGCAAGCTCTATTACTTTTATTGAATCCGGCAGCGTGCAGGTAATAGATGAGACGGCAACGAAATCAGGCTTTGAGGCCTCAATTTTAGTCTTGATTTCTTCATAGCCGACTTTCTTTGTCATTGCATCATATATCTCTGCATCAAATTCCGCTTCTTTCGCAGCACCGGCCAGATAGACAAGATAGAGCGGCACCCAGCTTCCTGCAACCTCCACTACCCCTGCGTGATAGGGCGGTGTTATAAACAATATTTTTTTCTTTTTCATTTTATTCAATATTATATTATTTGGCAGGAAGTTATGTACGCAGCCAAAATTTTGCGATTATCTTATATTATACCATTAACAAATTAAGCAATAAAAGTGCCAGATACCTGTCGGAGTCATGCTTTGCGCTATCTAAAAAATACCTTTTTAATACAGGCAGTTAAGATAATCTTTTCATTGCATCATAGAGAAACCGGCCTGACCCATTTTAATAAAAAAGCACAATTTGTCAAAACACTATGTCAAATTGACAATCCCCGGGAACACATGAAGATACATCCCATTAAGAAGTCAGTTCGTTGTTTCTTCCCCTTCTACCTGAATATCTGACACAAGCCAACTGCTATTGTTTCTCATAAGTGTGTATTTAAGATCATAGCGTATCGAACTTACGAATTTAGTCTCTCCTGTATCAATATTAATATGTTTATAGTCCCACTCCTCGCGGGTTTTCAATTCAGCGCTGTCCGGCGTCAGAAATTTGATTTCTTCAAATGAGATACTTTTCTGCTGCGCGTCCATTTTCTCCCGCCCTTCGCCAAGGGCAGACATATGATAGTATGCCTTCATCGCACGCTCTTCGGTTGCTACCGTCCGCAGTTCGCTCATATTAAAATTTCTGTATCCCTCTGCAAGAAGCATGTTATATTGAATAACAGTATGCTTGAGGATTGTTTCTTCATCTGTGACGGATTTCCCTTTATTGCAAGCAGAGAGTATCGTCAGTACAAATATAAAATACAACATCTTTTTCATTATGTTGTGTATCCCCGGCTCCATGATAACGCCCTGTTCCTATCCGTAAACCATTACATATTGCCAGTAGGTGCCTGCACCATAAATAATCATACCAAGGATGTGCTTGACAATGAGAATCTCTTTCCTCTTTTTTTCCGCATCCTCACCATACTGTCCGGTTTTATATGCGTATGTTCTGCCGATCCCTGTAATAAGGATTACTGCCAGACTGGCAATTCCGATATGAAAGAAATCTTTTTTAAACTGCAACAGGAACTCCTCCACCCCCTGAGGCGGTGAATATCTGTATATCCAGTAAACGACCACTACAGAAGCAAGCCACATTGCTGACGCAAAGTCGTGGGTATAGGCGTTAATTACTTTCAGTGATTTATTCATTATTCGTTCCTTGATAGCCAATACAGGATTCCGGCATTCGTGAACAGGTTGGCTTCTTCATGACGTAAAGTACTCCGAGTGTATGGAAGACTGAAGGAGCGGCACAAAGAACAGTGAAGCAATGGAAAGCAAAAAGCACAGCATGAAAAAGTACGCTGCCCTTTCTCCCCGCAATCCGAAAAACCTCCTGAGATGGAGGTAAATCCCGAAGAAAATCCATGTAATAAGCGACCATGTCTCAATCGGGTCCCACCCCCAGAACCTTCCCCACGACTGGTAGGCCCACAGGGCCCCGGAGAGTGTCGCATTTGTCCAGAAAATGAACCCGAAACCGGCAAAGCGATATGCATAGGTATCTATCGTTTCAATGTCGGGGAGTCTCCGGAACCAGTCATAGTGTTTCCTTTTGCGGAGTATATAAAAAATGGAAAAGGCCAGGGCAACGAGCAGGGTCCCCAAAGATATTTTAATAAAGATAACGTGCAGGACGAGCCAGATGCTGTTAAAGGTAGGGGGGATTTTTTTCAGTTCTGAACTGTAAAACAGACTTAAGGCAATGAGGAAAAAGGCCGCCGGAAACATGACAATGCTGGCTGTTCGTATTTTCGGAAATATCTTCAGGAATATGAGAAAGAGAAACATCGCGACCCACCCGTTGGATGAGAGTACTTCATAGCGCACCATGTAGGGGCCGTGGCCCGCTTCAATCCAGCGGCTTATCAGTGCAATACCGTGAAGGAGCAGCCCGCATACGGCAAGGGCGTAGCTCGCCGTCTCCGCCTTTTCCTTTTTGAAGATTATGCCCGCCGAGTTAAGGACCGCTGCTCCGGCATACACCACTACCGCCATCCAGTGCAAACCCGTATCCAGCAAAAAAGAACTACTCATGACTCCCTGCGCTCTTCAAGAGATTCTGATATTTTTTTAAACTCATCTTCATAGAACCTGTTAAACTTCGTCGCTTTCCATGACAGGGCGTACCCCTGTGCTGTTTGCTGTGTAAAAATTTCCCGCGGCGGCAGAAAATAGGTAAAACTGACACCCATCATTATAATTAAAAAACCTGCAAATATACCAGCCATGCCGGTGCTTTTGATGAAAATGACCTCGGACCATGGAGCTACATGAACAAGTTCCGCATTATAAGGACCGAAGGGCTTCTGCTCTCCTTTCGTGAGGGATACTTCTGCGTATACATTCTCCTTCTCCGTCAGCTTCATGGTCAGACGTCCCTCTCCCTGCTCAACTTTTGATATCTCTGCTATGGACTGCTCACTCTGTACGAGCCGCATGACCAGAAGGGGATTTATTGCTTCCAGCGTCTTCTTCTCTGTATCCGCGTAATACTTGGCTTTAACCATATATGGAATGCCTTCGATGAAGAAATTACCATAATTCGGCCGGTCCCTTTTACGCGGCTTTTCAATCAGCAGTATGCTGCTGTACTCTTTGCCGTTCTCGCCGCTCAACAGGACGTAGAAGGCATCGCCGAAGCGTCTTCCCTGATAGATCCTGAGACCGTACTCATCCACCATGCGGTTGATCCCGAGATCATATTGTACCGTTGTGCCCGTCACATCGGTGATGCTTACAATTGTTGCGAGGTCCTTTATATCATCCGTTTCCCAGTATTCTGCCCTTACGTCATCCAGCCTCACCGTCACAGGGAGGATAAACCTTTCTGAAAATACACCTGTCACCTCAACAACCCAGGGGTTTCCCGGAAGATAGGTCTCATCCTGCACGAGATGCAGAAGACCCCGTGATTCGGTAAGGGCGATCATTAAAGATGCTCCTGTTATCAGTACAATGCCAAGATGAAGCAATACGTTTCCCCAGTATCCCCAGGGGTGTTTGACAAACCTGCCTGACGAACCATCCCTCCTGGTACATATGTAGCCCGAGCGCTTCAGTACTTTTTCAACAGACTCTTTCCCTGCTGATGTCCGGAAGGCGGGCGCCCCCGCGGGTGCTCCCTTTCCGAATGTCTTTTTCTTTGCAACCGAGATCTGTTCAATAGTCGACATGACAAGAATGAGAAGAAATACTGCGAGCAGGCATGCGAACCACAGTGTCGTATACACATGGTCCAGTCCGATAAAATCGTACACTGGAGCCCAG
>JBFKMY010000089.1:0-8484 GCA_041629615.1 Thermodesulfovibrionia bacterium
ACCTGAGATATTAACTCCATGAGAGGGTCTAAGGGATTATTACTAATAATAAACGTAGTGCTCATATGTTCAGGATGCCAGTTTCTCTGGGAGCCATCCGACACGGAAGCGGAAAATCTTGTGGAAAGTTATTATCTCTTTTACCAGAGCGGAAAAGAAGTCGACGCTGAAATAATAGCGAGGGAAAAATTTAAAAGGGCATGCAATTGCTTCCCCATCAAATTCCGAATATCTGTTCCGGACCGGACAGACTTTAACAGGACATTCTTTTTTTTCAAAAATGAGACAGGACAGATTGAAGTGAGCGACTCCGAGATTGGTATACCTAAATAGGATCTATTCTTCGAAAAAAAATCATCATCCTCTCTGTTGTACCCGGGAAAATTAATCATGGCAGAGTCAAAGGAGGTCGTTAATGAAATGAACATATATAAACAGGACAGCATTATCTGTTATCATAACCTTGCCGGCTGGAATTATCATAGAACCAGCTGTAACGCTCATACTGAATGGTGCGGGTATCCTCGCAACCGTATATATGTGGGAAAGGAAGTTGCTGGAAAATTAAAACACAAAGGAGGGAAATGATTATGCCGGGAAAACCAAGCGAAAGCGAAGAAGAATACATGGCAAGGATGGAATATGGAAGACTCAAGAAGATTGAAGAAGAAAAGCACAAAAAGCTTGCGGAGGAGGAAAAGAAAAAACTGAAGGAACTTCACTTCATGAGGTGCCCCAAGTGCGGTATGAAGCTCATAGCGCTTGACTATAAAGGGATAGAGGTGGACAAGTGTTCGGACTGTCAGGGCATATGGCTTGATGCCGGAGAGCTTGAGGCAGTGTCCAAACTTGAGAAGTCAGGGATTGACAAGCTGTTCGGCGTATTCAGGAGAGACTAATCAGGGAAACATTAACAGGCTGTCAGTCGGGATCAGCTCTGTTTCTTTCCGGCTGGATTATGCATATTGACAGATACGAAATGCGTGCTGTCTATGACACATTAACCTATTGTAAACAGGGAGGAGCGTGGTACGCCATGCCCCTCCGTTAACCCTATGTCATGGAGGGCATGGTATTTTTTGATATAACGATCATCTGAAAGAAGTGGGAGGAAACAAGACCCTTGCGGCTCAGACCCTCGGGATAGACAGGGCATCACTGTGGAGAAAGCTGATTATCGCTCAGTGGCTCCGGAGATGAAGGAAGCGGGGGCCAGGTACGAAGATAAAGAGGTTATTGTTGACGGCAATTTAATCACCTCCCGTCAGCCCTCGGACCTCCCGGCTTTTATGAAGGAGATCATGAAAAAGATAAAGGGGAAGTAAAAAAAACAGCGTCTTATTTTAAGGGCATGCATGCATTTGCGTGGTGCAAAGCACCAGTTATTTCATTGATCGACTGTGCATGGATGAATCGCTTTTACTGTAGGTCTTGAAGAGGTTGTGTACCGTCTTGATATACTCGAGGCACTCGATGCATAAAGGGGTCATATTTCGCAGTTCCATGAGCCCGGAATTTAATTTCATATAGGAACTCTTATCACGAAAAAGCATGTAGTTTTTTTCCAGAAGCCTCAAGTACTGTTTTATGCGAAATAGTATTAATAAGGTCCGAGATAACCATCACAGCATCATTGAGGTTCTTGAAATGATCAGCATTTTTGTAATGAAAATAATTTTTCTCGTTTCGCCTGAGTTCAAGCGCGTGTTCCCTGAAATCATCCGCAATCTGGACAATCCCCTGCCGTTTATTCACTTCATCTATATATCTGTACGTAAGCAGTCCCCCGGCGAGGGCTATTATCGAGGGAATGATGATAGCGAGAAACATCTTATCCAGATTTTCAAATTCATTTATTGATCGTAGAATACAATATTTTGAAACTGATAATAAAGAAAGCGCATTGCAATTGCCACTCACTATCGTTATTATATTTCCTGAAACCAGATACAATTATTGTATTTTGAGGCCGTAAAGCATCAAAGGAAGAAAAATGGATCTGCTGCCGGAAGAATTTGTGGATCAGACATGGGAAGACTTTGCCAGCTATACCCCCGAACAGGCGTACAAAGAGGGGCTGGTTGTCGGTGCACGTCAACCTGAACTGCTTGCATTTATTGTGGAGATGACGGAGGACCTTGATCAGGATATCAAGGAACTTGCCGTGTATATGGTTTATGTTATTCATCACATGTTTCAAAAGGCCTACGGGGAGAATATTCACAAAATAACCTCCGGTGAAATAATTAAATGTTATGAAGCAAATGAGAAGATCATTGAGAACCTGGAAGGGGTCCATGAAAAATTCTTTGAGAGGATAGCGCAGGTCCAGATGTCCTCTCAGCCCTATGTTGTCAGATATGTTGTGGAGACCCTTTTTGAGGCAGAACAGGACGATGACCCCGTGCTGCATGGGGAAGAGGACATGGGGTATTTATTTTTATTGATGAAAACGGTAATTGATGTGCTGAATCTGAAAACAGACATCTGAAGCAGCGGCATTCCCTTCCCCCGCAGATGCCGTGGCGCAGTTTTTTTCCCCCGGCATGCGGGCCGGATGGCACCATAGTGGAGTGTTGATAAAAAAGTGAGGGTAAAATGAAAGAATATGTGATGATTCCATTTCAGGTAAAGCAGGACCTGGTTGAAGAGGCGAAGAAAGTCATACATGAGCTTTTAGCGAACGTAAGGGAAAAAGAGCCCGGGACCCTGCTCTACAAATCACTTCAGTTAAAGAAAGACCCGACAAGCTTTGTCCATTTTATCATCTTTGCTGATAATGATGCGCACATGCAGCACCGCTCTGCTCCCTATGTGCTGGATTTTGTGAAAAAGCTGTATGAGCTGTGCCCTGTTGAGCCCTATCCCATTTTTCTTGATAAATTTGATTCATGCGGGATTGCAGTGGACGTGCCAGATCAGGAGCAGGAGCACTCTTAGGACTGTTTTGTTAAGAGCACAGACTACCCTGCCTTTTCCAGAAGGGGGAAGGTTATCGTGAATGTGGTTCCTCCACCGACCTTGCTCTCCACGTCAATTTTACCTTTATGTTCTTTTACAAGCGTGTGGCTTACGGCCAGTCCCAGGCCGGTCCCTTCGCCGGGCGCCTTTGTTGTAAAGAAAGGTTCGAAGATGTTCCTGAGATCCCGTTCGGGGATTCCCTTTCCTGTATCGCTGAATTTTATGCTTATGGTATCATTGCCGCTGTCGGGTCGGATGCTTACGGTTAATGTCCCCGAATCCTTCATTGCCTGTATGGCGTTTGTCATGATACTGATGAATATCTGTTCCAGTTTGCTGTGATTTCCCTTTATATAAAAAATGCCGGCAGGAATCTCCTGAACTAGTTTGATAGAATTGACTTTGAGCTGGTTGGCAACGAGATTGATTGAATCTTTTACAATCCTGACAATATCCTGTTCTTTCATCGCAGCCGATTTGCGTGCCCTGGCAAAATCAAGCAGATTATTTATGATATGATGGGCGCGGTCACTCTGCATGACTATGTCCTGAACATAATCATTCAACCGTGTATTGGAATATTCTTTTATCTCTTCCTTCACAATTTCTGCCCTGAGAGAAATATTATTCAGAGGATTATTTAATTCATGGGCAACTCCTGCAACAAGGAAACCCATTGAAGCGCGCTTTTCAGATTCCACAAGCTGTGCCTGTTTTTCATTCAGGAGTTCAAGGCTCTCTTTTAATGACTGCTGTGTCTGCTGAAGGGTATCGAGCATTTTGTTAAAGGACACGGCAAGTGAGTACGTTTCATCCTGCTCTTTAAGGGGTGCCCGCAGGGTAATGTCCCCCTCAGAAATTTTCCGTGTAATTTCAGCGAGCCTCTTGATGGGGGTCACTATATACGAAGCAGTTTTATACACGAAGAGCGGGCCCAATGAAAAAAGCAGCACCAGTGCCGAGAGAAGGAGGTTTTGCGAATTATTAATGAAGGCATTGATCTTTTGTCTTTCACGGCCCGCTATTTTGTCTGTTATTTTCTCCATCCTGTCACCCGCTGTCTGAAGTTTCCCCGTCAGTGAATCACTTTTTTTATAGGTCGAGAAGAGATTGTGGACAGACTCGATATAGGGAGTGCAGTCATAACAGAAGGGTGTTATATTTTTAATTTGAGAGAGTGTGTTATCCAGTTCTGTGTACGATCCTTTATCACGATAAAACATGTAGTTTTTTTCGAGTAACCTGAGGCGAAGCACAAAGTCTGTAGAAAGTTCCTTTGCATGTTTCTTGAGCGCTACAAGAGATTCCAGCCTGTTGCCTTCCGCCCTGACTTTCTCGACAATCGCTGTTTCCTGCAGGAAATTCTCATGAAGTTCCCGGGCGAGGCCGGAATAGTCCCGGAGGACTTCCCTGATCATGGAAAACCCTTCACTTCCGATCTTTTCAGATGTTTCTAAAGAAATTGCATTTAATGACGTGTTCAGAATATTGATTGTATTGAGGAGACGCTTTTGATGTTCACTGTTCTTATAATCAAGAAAATTCTTCTCATTCCGTCTTATTTCAAGCACCCGCTCCTTCAGGTTATCGGCGACCTGGACAAAACCCTGTCTGTTTTTGACATCATTGATGTATCCGTAGGTAAGCATGCCTCCTAAGACGGTGATAAAGGAAGGAATAGTGATCCCGATGATCATTTTATGCCAGATTTTTAATTTCATTGTGTTTCCGTGTATTTAGAATACAATATTTTTACGGGATTGAGAAGCAGAAGCCTCCGCTCGTAATGGCCTCGATTTTTTTAATTGATATCAGCATAATGGTATGCTAAATTACAATCTCAAGGATAATAAATATTTTAACAAGCAATTTGCTGAATCCTCATCACTGCGACAGGGTGCGAACGGTGCGGATTGCGAGATCAGCCGGTGCGTCAGGGGGCGACATTTGAAGGACTTCATAAAGTTGCATCATCAACTCAGCACTGCATCCCCGGAGGATGTGAGGAAGATGATTGCCGTGGCGGGAATGCCTGCCGATGTGCAGATAAAAGCTGAAACAGCCCTGGAGGAACTTGAGGCGTTGTCATCTGTACTTTCCGGAACCCCCGAACATGCACGTGCTCTTACCTATGCCGGCTATCTTGCCAGTCTCCCCTGGAGCAGGACGTCAGAAAATAAGCCGGACCTCCGGGCCGTCGAGAAAGTCCTGAGTGAAAGCCTCAGTGAACGGCAAAGTGCCAGGGATGAAATCGTAAAAAACCTGACTTTCAAGGTATTGAATAATGGTAAGAAGACGAAGATACTGCTCGTTGATGATGAACGTATTGCCCTTGACAGTTTAGGACTCATCCTTACAAGGGAAGGGTATACCGTTGTCCCGGCACGGAATGGGTCAGAGGCAATTGATAAGTTGAAGGAAACGTCATTTGATGTAGTAATCACGGACCTGATTATGGGAGATGTTGATGGTACCGCTGTTGTTAAGGAAGCACGGAACATATGTCCGGACACGCGGGTCATCATGATTACGGGCTATGCCACCGTTGACACCGCAGTGCAGGCCCTCAGGATGGGGGCATTTCACTATATTGAAAAGCCTGTGAGAGTTGCCGAGCTGCTGAAAGCGATCAGGGATTCACTCGGCCAGAATGATGCACACAGGAATAAGCATGTCCTCTGTTTTGAAGGTCCTTCCGTACCGGAAAAGATATCCCTCGGTAAAAAGATTGCCGGGGCACTTGGCAGACAATATGTGCATATCCTCCTGTCAGAGTTAAGGGAGGTGTCCGATGTTGCGGGACAGAGCAGGACCGATGAAGGTGCAAAGCCCGGACGTATTATTGATGCAATCCGCAGTGCAGGGACCGCAGATCCGGTCATTATGCTCGAGGGGCATGACAGGGAAGATTACGAATTCAAAGGTGATGTACTATCAGCATTGCTGGAAGTACTCGATCCTGACAGGAACCAGGATTTTACCGACCGTTATCTTGCTGTTCCCTTTAATCTTTCGCCTGTAATATTTATTATTACGGCCGGAAATGCCGATTCAATTCAGGGTCCTCTCAGAGACCTCCTCGATATCATTACATTGTAAGACGTAATGATGATATGCGCAGCATGATCTTTTTCCCTCCCTGCGAGTCTATTCTTTCAACAATGGAGTACCGCTGCACTCCGTTACTGCATGCCTGTGCGAGCAGAAGGGCGGTTTCCCGCAGATGTGACCTACGGAGAAGAATTATGGCATTATAGAAAAATGAAGGAATGCCAGAGTATTTTTTCGTGAACCCGGGAGAGAGGAAAATTCAGTGAAGTGCATCAGCTGCAGGGCAGAAAATAAGGACCTGTTGAGCCATTGCGAAAAGTGCGGTGCGCCTCTTCCTGTCATTAAACAAAAGGGACTGCTCCGGAAAAGAACGGTTTTCATGATAATTGCTGTTCTGATTATCGGGGCAGGGGGTACGGCGTATTTCTTCCTTAAAATCCTGAACCCGCCTGCCCGAACAACGGAACCCATATCCGCAGGCGATAATGTAATGCATGAAAGATTAAAGGGAGGAAAACGGGAAGGGCCTTCAGGCAGCGGAGGAGGAGAAACCGGACGGGAGATGGCGGGCCGCGATGATAAAAGAGAAAGGAGCGGTCAATCTGCTGAAAAGACTGATGATGATCGTAATAGCGAAGCGGAGATTGTTGGAGGCAGGGTCATACTTACCGATCCCTGGGGCAGGCAGGTTAATCAGTTCAGAGCAGGGATCACCGGAAATGGCTGGCTTGCACTGCCCGCACGGGCCTGCTTTGGCGGAAGAAGCTGGCATTTTTATTCTGATTCAGGGAGGAACATTGAAATATCAGAAGGGTTATGGATACATGGAGACAGGGTCGGTTTATGGCAGATTGCCGCGAGTGAAGGCAATGTTGACGGACCTGAGCTTGATTCCTGGGACAGCAGCAGACCCGTTTCGTGGACAAGCCTTGAGTCAAAGAGTAACTATCATTCAATTATGCTCCCCATGGGACGTACAGAGGGTTTTTTTATTGCCACCCCGATACCTGACTCCATTAATGAGGCCGGAATATTTATGCAGGACAGTAAGATTGTAGGCTGGTCTTTTGGTAAGTGGCTGGAGAAGGGCTATATGTGGCCCGGAGGGGAAGGGTCACACCTGACTGCCCGGACCCTTGTGAGATACTTTTACACCATTACCTTTGCCAATGGCCGTGAAGAGAAATTTGCCATGGCTTCGGCCATGGACAAAGGCACCTTCGGTCTAGAAAAGCTGGCTTCCTTTATTGAAGGATTTCGATTGCAGCCTAAACTGGCCCGTGGCGACACCCCTGCATATTTATTGCCGGAAGAAATTATTGCACAGATGCGCGACCTCATTACCCGCGCAATCCTTCGGGGGGAAGGAAGCAGGGTCGTTGAGATGGTGGACGGCCAGACATTAAAAAATATCGGTGACATCGGGGTATTGATGGATGTTGTGCCGGCCATTGCAGATAATCGTGGTTTTGATGCAGCTATAGGTGAAATCGAGGATTCCGGAAGATATATTGTTCAGAGGGATGAGGTTGATGGAGCGCAACTTGCTGCACTGCATGTGCAGCTGTATCAGGAGTGGCTTCAGTCCCTGGTTTCTGCAAAGGAGTTTGATAAAGGATGGCAGACCTATCAAACGGCAAGAGTGCATTATCCCGATGATCCTGCTATTCATCTGCTCGGGGCCGAACTTGCCCTCCTGAACGGCAACTGGCAGGAGGCCGAACAATTACTTTATATGAGGACGTATCCCGCTGAATTTCAGGACCGTTTCCAGCTTCTCGCCCTCCGCATCGATGAGGTGAAAGGGAGGGAGGGGAAAATCGTTATATCATTTCCGCGCGGGTCAAGGAGGATACCTGTCACTGCAACCATTAACGGGACACTGCATCAGGACTTTATGGTAGATACCGGGGCCTCTGTTGTTACTATCCCCTCAGCCGCTGCTGCTTCCCTGGGCCTTGAGATTGTTCCCGGGCATCACGGGGGCCAGAACAGGCTGTCAACCGCCAGCGGTGTTGTGACGGTCAGTGAAGTGATTATTGACAGGATAGAAATCGGCGGATGGGTAGAGTATGATATCACCGCCTACATTCTCGACATTCCTGACCGGCCGGGACTGGGGTTGCTGGGTCTCAATTATCTCAGCAGGTTCCGGATGGACCTGAGGACCGAAGAGGGGACCCTGCTGCTTACGCCTCGTTAGTATGATTCTCTGAATACATGCCGGTCATATTTCCATCCCCGATGGATAACAATTTGACCTTTGATGCGTCTGTGAGACCATGTGTACACACTGGTGCACTGCTCAAAACTGATTGCATATTTCCGGGGTAAAAGATAGAATGAAGAATCTCTCTCATGGCATGAATGGTGCAGAACATGGTCCCCGGTGCTGTCAGATTACTTATTGTTATACATATGGGAATCTCCCTTGGGGGACTGCTCATCCATATGAAACTGCACCCTGTGGAA
>JBFKMY010000090.1:0-8441 GCA_041629615.1 Thermodesulfovibrionia bacterium
GCTTTTCACTTGCCCGGGAAGTCAATACTATGGAAGGAATTTTCTCCGTGAGACCTCTCCTCTTGAGTTCCCTTAAAAACTCATATCCGTGCATAACGGGCATTTCCAGGTCGGTGAGTATGAGGTCAACATGCTTTTCATCAATAATAGTGAGTGCTTCAAGTCCGTTCGGTGCAGATAATACGCTATAGCCATTTTGTTCAAGTATTATAGCTGCAAACTTGCGAACGCTCAATGAATCATCAACCACAAGGACCGTATTGCCGCATTCTTCCGCTTCGGAAACGGGCATAATTTCAACTTCCTCAATTTCAGCCTCGAGCAGACCTGCAGGGTTAATGACAGGCACGAGCTTGCCGTCAGCAGAAATGCTGACACCGGAGTAGTATTTAAGACCTTCCAGAAACCCTCCCAGGGGCCTTATCACCGTGTCCTCCAGACCGTTAATCCCGTCTACCAGCAGGGCGGTTTCCTTACCCGGAAGAAGATTGAAAACAATAAGGGAAACATCGTTGCCGGTTCTCCGGGGCTTAAGTTTGAGAAGAGTGCACAGGTCCTTTAAGGGTATCTCTCTGCCTTCCACATTTACCGACCCCTTCTCCCTGTCATATGCTGAAGCATCAACATTCATGAGCTCCTGTATGATACTGGAGGGAACGGAAAATTCGAGTCCTCCTGCCCTGAACTTTACTATATTGACAACAATGAGGGTGAGAGGAAGCCTGATCCTGAAAATTGTTCCCCTTCCTTCCCTGGAAGCAACGCTGATCGTTCCATTGATTTCAGAAATAATTTCCCGGACCGCATCGAGACCTACACCCCTTCCTGAATTCATGTCTATTCCATCGTATGTTGAAAATCCGGGCATGAAGAGCATACTGAGAAGCCTGGAATGTGAAATGTCCTCCCCGTCGGCAATAATTCCCTTATGTACTGCCCTCTGGTACACCTTCTTCAGGTTTATTCCGCTTCCATCATCCTGTATGTCGATTATGACTGAATTGCCGTCCCGGTTTGCAGAAAGAATAATGCTTCCCTCCTCGGGTTTTTCCCTTAGCCGACGCTCCGACGGTGATTCAATTCCGTGTGAAAAAGAGTTGCGGACCAGATGCAGGATCGGGGTGAAGAGGCGTTCATAAAGGATCTTATCAATTCTCGTATGTCCCCCTTTTACCAGAAAGTTGACCCGCTTCCCTGAGCGGTCGCAGAGGTCCCTGACAATTCGCGTGAACCTCTGGAAAAGTTTTCCCGTCTCTACCATTCTTGATGCGGAAATGACCTCACGAAACTCCATGTTGAGTTTGTCCAGTCTTGTTGCGTGTTTTGCAAACTGCTCGAAGAATACGGATATGCTTCTCAATGCCTCATTTACATCGTTCGTTGTCTCTTTGATACTGTTTGCAAAGAGATTAATCCCGTCATACCTGTCAAACTCAAGTTCCCTGAACTCTTCAAGGAGAGGATCAACAAAGGCTATTTTCTCCGGCACTGAATGGGAGTACCTGTTGTTAAAGTCGTCTATTTCTTTCGTAAGCCTGCCGCTTGCATACTCAATTTCTCCCTTCAGGTTTTTTACGCACTCTGTTTCCGTTATGAAATAATTTTTGAGGATTGTGAGTTCGC
The DNA here is from genome assembly GCA_041629615.1 of Thermodesulfovibrionia bacterium. Taxonomy (GTDB): domain Bacteria; phylum Nitrospirota; class Thermodesulfovibrionia; order UBA6902; family UBA6902; genus JBFKMY01. The sequence goes on from JBFKMY010000090.1 coordinate 1,624, forward strand.
CTACGAGTCCCATCATTTTTTCAAGATCATCAACATGCACCTTCACAAAGTGTGCTATTGTATCCAGATCTTCCTTTCGCCGCGAGAGAGACCGCTTCTCTTTCAGGACCCGTTCATTGTTAGATAGGGAATCCGGTTCAGCGTCCGGCTGCGCCTCTGACACAGACTGCTCATCGTCAATACCCTCCTTGACTGACATTGGTTCCTGCCATGCTATGGTACCGCTTATACCAGCTACTGCTTCAAAATCCTCTGATTCATCATCTGCTTCTGAAGTCGAATCTTCCCTCATTTCAGGATGTTTTTCACGGTGCTCCGGAATGATGTTCTTCAGGGCGCTGCATATTTCATCAAGCAGTTCATTGTTCTCAGACCTGCCTTCTGCAGTCTCCGAAAGGACAAGTTTTATCGAGTCAAGAGAGTGGAGAAACCAGTCCACTATTTCCTTTGTAACGGTTATTTGCCCGTCCCTGAGAGATTCAAGGACGTCCTCCATCGTGTGGGCAATTTTACTGAGGGTGCCTAATTTGACCAGCGCGGCAGATCCCTTCAGTGTATGGGCATACCTGAAGAGTTCCTGAATGCCTGCCGGATCAGAAGGGTTACCGTCAAGCTCAAGAAAACCCTTTTCAAGATTTCCTATAAGCTCGTCCGCTTCAGTGAGAAAGAATTCCAACAGTTCTTTTTCCGACATTATTCTATCCTGTATGCTGCAAAAAATTCCTCAACATTGATCACTTCCCCTGAAAAGTCAGCGCTCAGCCCGGGCATTTCATTGACTGCAATCCCGAGTTTGTCCATTCCCACATCAAGGACTATCAACTGTTTGACCTTTTTCTGTTCTTCCCTGATATTTTTGATCTTGCCGATGCTTATGACGGGAATGGCAGAGCCCCTGAGATGTACAAGTCCGTCCACATAGGATGGTGTCAGGGGAAGCGGGAATATTTCAGAAATTTCTGTTATTTCGTTCACATAGCGCAGGGGGATGGAAAAAGTCTGATTCCCTACAGTAAATGTGCACGCCTCCAGCTGCAGAGTTGCAAGTTCTTCCGGCTGAATATCACTGCCGTAGTCTGGTTCCTGGTCGTTCATCCCTGCTATTCCTCACTCTGTGAAGACAGGGGCCCATGTGCATCATACGCACTCACCTCATAATTGAGCTGAGTGCTGATACCCGCGTTTTCACCTTCGTCTCCTGCAAGCTTAAGGAGAGTATTGTTCAGCGGTTTATTCAGCTTTTTTAGTGGAGGAACTCCGTCTATAAAGTTGGCTTCAACAGGCCGCCTGCCTGTAATATATGCGATTGTTTCTTCGGGATTTTTGTTGCCCATGGAAATATACAGTGCCTTTCCCCTTTCAATATGGACTTTACATAAATAGGGTGCCCCTTCAAACTTTATGAGGAGCTGTCCTGTCCTGGTTGCAATAAAGAATTTTTTAAATATTGAGAGCAGCTCCATTTATCCTCCCATGTATTTCCTGACAGCAAGAATGAGTACCTTCGGATGAAACGGTTTCGTTATGTATTCGTCAGCCCCCTGTTTACGCCCCCAGAATTTATCACTATCCTGTGTCTTTGATGTAAGAAGAATCACAGGAATTCCCTTGAGCTGTTCATCCTGCTTCAGCGCCCTGCAAACCTGAAAACCGTTCTTTTTCGGCATTACAACGTCAAGGATGATCAAGTCAACTTTCTCTGTCTTTGCCTTCTGTTCCGCCTCTTCACCGTCAGCGGCGATTATCAGATCAAACCCCGTTTCCTTCAGTGTATCCAGAATATACTTCATGTCTGTATGGCTGTCTTCTGCAATCAATATTTTTGCCATACCTGAGTACCTCCTTGTATCGTGTTATCCGGCTTTTTTACTGCGGCAGTGCATTTCATATACGATTTCTTTTTCTGTGTTTTGTTTGTATACCCGGCATATATATTCATTTATCCCTTTAAACTGTTTACGGGAATCCGTACTGTAATGCGTTCCATTTCTAAGGGGAGGGGCGTATCCTCAATATAAAAGTGGCCGGTGAGTGCCGATAGAGTCTGATTGACCGCATCTTCGGAGAGGCGAAGGTAATAGCCATTCAGTTCGTCTTCCGTTATCAGCCCTTTTTCAAGGAGAAGACCTCCGGCAATGAGATTGTTTCCCCTTGCCCCGGAAAAAACGGGGAGCATTGTATCCGCCCTGTACTTCCCGTCTTGTAACATAAGTTCTTCAATACATGACCTGTATCCCTGCCTGCTTATGGCCGCAAATACGACCTCTCCGTCTTTAAGGTATATCTCTGAATTAAAATCACCGGTTAACACCGTTAATTTTCCGGAGAGACCGGTCGTGCCTGTGAACTGCAGGACACTGGCCACCGGAATATACATAATTTCACCGGAGAGGATCCGTCGTGATGACCGGACAAGGTCCGTTTCTTTTAATGACTGGATCATTGCATTTTTTAGCAGTACTGTCAGTTCCTGGTTAAAATAATATCTGAATTCCCTTTCGATATGGTCCTGTGACACAGTATGAGCGGGCTCCTCATTGGTGTCCCCGGACGCTGACAAAGAATCTTCCGCTGAAGCAGGTACAGCTGACGGCATTTCAGTCACGGAACCCTCCGGGATGGGCGTCTCTCTTGCATGAATCCTGTCATTCCCTGTTTCTGTTTCCGTGATGTCTACAAAAGGAATATCTGAAAGCATGGAATCTGTCTGGAGCGGAGCGGGAACATTATTCTCTGTATCGCAGCCGACAGTTTGAGCACTTTCTTCAGCACTGCTGTCTTCAGGACCACATCCAGATTCTCCTTCTCCTTCTGTTCGGTCCCCGGTAACCGCCGGTTCAGTCTCCTCAAATATCATGTCCGCCGGGGCAGCCACTGTCATCAAAGGCCCCTGTGTTTCTATCTCCACTGCGGTAACAGCGTCTTCAGGTTCTTCTTCAGCAATCCGGTCCTCAGGCCTGTCTCCTGCTTCTTCGGCCCTGCATGCGAGGACTTCTTTGACTGTTTTTGCAAGAGATTCCGTCTCAAAAGGTTTTTGCAGATAACGGGCAATACCTACTTTTTCATCAAAGAAATCGGCTGCGTCCTTTCCCTTGCATGTCATTAACACAATGGGAACGTCATTAAGCACGGAGTCGCTTCTGATGTTCTTGCAAAGCTGGAACCCGTTCATTTTGGGCATGACAAAATCAACAATAATAACTGAAGGCAGTTCTCTTTTTGCGATTTCCAGTCCTCCGTCTCCATCTTCCGCGGTAAGCACATCATAGCCTTCCTGTGTAAGCACTAATTCGGCCAGTCTCCGCACAGTCGGCGAATCATCTATAACAAGAACGGACTGTTTATTTTCCATAGCTCCTCCATTTATATAAATAATTTACTGTAAAACCGATAGTTTCCCTTTTGGATACTTTTCGGAAGAATGTCCTCATTTCTTTAGGAATCGTCTTCTTTTATCTAAAACATAAGCTTTATTTGCATATGCGCCGTAATGATCATAATTAATGGCCTTTTGAATTATTCAGGGTATTGATGGCACTATCTTATTATTTAATCTGTTGAAAGGGAGTTGTGAGGAGAGACTGATTTAATCTAATATAATGTCATCAGGTATAATTGTCCAGCATCGCATGTTTATACATGTGATGATAATATACTCATGTAAAACCTGATAAATGAAAGGGCATCTAAATGGATCTAAAACTTTTTATAACGGTTTTTACTACCATATTTATCGCTGAAATCGCTGATAAAACTCAAATCGCTACAGTCCTGTACGCATCCAATGCTGAACACGGCAAGATGGCCGTATACCTTGGTTCGGCCCTCGCACTCTGCCTTGCGTCAGCGATAGCAGTATTTGCCGGATCGTTTCTGTCCCACTGGATAAACGGGAAACTGCTCACAAGGATTGCCGGATGTGCTTTTATTGTAGTGGGTATATGGACCCTGACCAGGGCATAAGAACCGAAGGGCGACACAGCCCCGTACATTATAAAGCGAAAACAGAACTGATGGGACCTTACGACAGTTAACGGGCAAAAGACACGGAGAATACACGAATTACCGGAAAAGGTATAAAGAATAAGTCAATGGTGTCTGACTTCTTTACCCTGTAAACGATAGTATAAAGGGCCTGCAGGATACACGGAAAAACAATATAGCAATTATCTCACGTTATATGTTAAAAAATAACATGACACTGAGGGGGAGGCACAATGGATTTCAATAGAGTGTTAGCCGATGTTTTACAATATGCACAGGCGAATATGGCGGGAACTATTGCTGCCGGTCTCATTCTCACCTTTCTGCTCATCAAGAAGCCAAAACTGTTCCTGGTAGTAGTTCTTCTCTGTGTCGTGGGATACGGAGTGATGATGATATTTGATAATCTTTCTTCTACCGGAATCGCTAACAAGGAGTTCCGATCACTGCAGGAAGTGAAATAGCCGTCTGACCATGAATGAATCTTTAAAGCAATATGTCCAGAAAATCAAGAAGCTTCCGACACTTCCTGTTATTGCCCAGGAAATATTAAGTCTTGTGGGCAATGATTTAACATCCATTGATAAAATAGAAAGCGTTGTGGAAAATGATCCGGCCATATCCGCCAAGATCCTCAGTGTAGCAAACTCGGTTTTTTTCGGTCTTAAAGTACGGACCAAAACACTCGACAGCGCAATCATGCGTATAGGATTTGATAATTTAAAGAGCATAGCCCTCGGAATATCTCTTATGACCGTTCTTCAGGACGGGCAAAGCGGAAAGGTATTTGATTATAAACGGATATACAATCACTCTGTTACTACAGGCTTTGTGGCAAGGCTCCTGTCCAGACATCTGAAACTGGATTTTTCTGAGGAGATTATGGTCAACGGCATGCTGCATGACCTGGGCTATTTAGTACTGAATAAATATTTTCCCGAAATGTACGCAGATGTCCTCCTGTCATTAGAGAACGTGCATTCCCTTCTTGAATCGGAACAGATCGTTCTGGGTTTTACTCATTCGGACATAGGAAGCTGGCTTGCCGAGAAATGGAACCTGCCCAATGCTATTTTAGATACAACAGCATATCACCACGCGCCCTCCCTTGCCACGAGAAATGTGAAACGTGTGGCAATAGTACATATCGCCGATTATATAGCAACAACAAAAATGCTGAGTCCGGTAGAGCAGGACCCTCATTATCCCTTTGATGAATCATCTCTCGATCTCCTTAAAATTTCCCCGAAAGACCTTGAGGAGTTTGAAGCTACGTTAAGTCATGAAGACTATTCCGGTGAGATATTCTGAAGATCACTCTTTATTGTCCGGTCATTACGCTCATTCCCTGCCTTGACAAACTCCGGAGTTCGCGTTAATCTTATCAAACCGTTATACCCCCGGGCAGCGTGACCGGTCATTTGCAAAGGGAAGCATTATATCTCTGCAGATCTGCCTGACCCGTGGATTCATTAAGGAGAGTGTATTATGGACATTGAGAAGTATGAAAAGGCCGGACGTATAGCACAAAAAATAAGCTTTGCCTACGAAGACCACTATAACGATATCAATAAGCAGAAATTGTTTCATGCATTTTTCGACAGGTATCTCTCGCCGATAGACCCTTCGGGTACCATGGTCCCCTATGATGCCATACTTTTACTGTGGCGGAAAAACCAGGCCGAGTTCGAGCAGATGGTGCGGGAGCTGAAAGAAAAAAAGCTGATTTCGGATTAACAGTAATGAACATATCAAGTTCCATAATAGAGAATCAGTAAAATATTAATTATTATAATGTTACTTCTCTATATCTGAAGTAATTTATAGTTTTATAAGTGTAATATAATAATATAATTATATTATTAATTATAAGGAAAAGATGAGGGAGACCTTCTCGCTTTAACACCCTTTGTCTGCAGATTCCAATAGTGGGCTTCCTGCAGTTCGTCCGGCATTTTTTCCGGCATTTTTTTCTTGACAAACACCTCAGGACATCGTAATCTTACCGTATTCAGAGACTACCATCCATTGATCCAGTTTCCCGTGGGATGAGGCTATTCTTTTTTGTACCCTGTTCAGCACGTTACAGAGCAAACATTGAAATACTTTTTTTTATTATGAAAGAAAAAAAAACCAACCGTACCCGCAAAAGGATCAAGGATTCTATTATTTTTTCCGGAAATGTGGAAGTGAAATCAGGGAGTGACTTCAATGGCCTCCGGATGTTGACTGATCGGGATTCAGCACTCACAGGGGAAAAAAGTCCTCCAGATCTTCGCCTCAGAGGGACAACAATAGAAGATATTCATTCACTGTCTCAGGAGTCACTGTTCCGTACCAGAAAGTCCGGCAGTCACAGTCTTGCCGAAGTACGTCACTTTAAAAGTTCCCGGAAATGGTAATAAGAAGTCTGGTATGTGTTATTCTTTCATGTGCTGACGTCCTGTATTAGCCTGCCCGGATCAGAATTCTTATTTTTCATCTTTTGAATCAATTGCGAAAAAGAAAATTCCATGGTTTCAGGATAGGAGTACATACATCGATTGCAGGGGGAATTTCTAAATCCCTTGATCGTGCCGCTTCCCTGCATTGTTCAACAATGCAGATTTTTTCTCATAATCCCAGACAGTGGCAAAAAAGCAGTATTAGTAGTGAAGAAGCAGAACGATTCAGGCTTCTGCGGAAAAAATATGATATCAGCCCTGTATTTGTCCATGTTTCCTATCTCATAAATCTTGCCTCTCTTTCCCCTATCATCCTGAAACGGTCAATTGATCTTCTTGCCTATGAATTACAGAATGCCGATAGTATTGGCGCTGAATATGTAGTTCTCC
>JBFKMY010000091.1:0-8270 GCA_041629615.1 Thermodesulfovibrionia bacterium
GGGTCGTCACATTTATCATGGAAGGCGTCCAGCCCAAAAAATGGTGGGAAGCGAAAAGGGCAAAAAAAGCGGTGAGAATTGCGATAACACTCTGGATCGTCTTATTGCTTATCCTTGCAGTTATGATCGTTGTTGAGCAGAAGATCAGGGGACTGGGCTAGAGAATACACCACTTTTTTACACAATAACTACTGAATCATCGGATCCAAAGTCATTGCGTACATATTTGTCTGCATGCCAGTCATTCTCCCAGCGGTCGCCATCAATAAGGTACCTGTAGCGGTATTCCCTGTCGCAGGGCAGGGTTAGTGTGATCCGGAAATCGCCGCTCTCCAGCCGCTTCATCGGTGATGCGCCCCTGTCCCAGTTATTGAAATCACCTGCAATGGTGATATTACGGGCATGAGGGGCAGCTTCACGGGGAAGGAGAAAAGAGACGTCACATTCGCCTTTGTCTTTACGGTACTGCTTTGTAATTCCCGGTCTTTGCGGCTTTTTCTGAGATTCAATGACCTGCTCAGGCTTTCCGGAGAGAGACCTCTGACCGGCCCCCTTTTTCACTGAGGCACTGTCCTTGTGAGGCAGAAAACTGCCAGCGGGGATATTCGAGTATGCTGCAATTTTTTTCATTGTGTCACTGTGTATGTCTTTATCGGTGACGGTGAATTCTATTCCTGCAAAGCTCGTCTGCTCATGGTGTTTTTTCCACACAACATAACCGGAGAGAAACACCGATGTGGCATTTTGAGGAAGTTTGAGTTCCAGCTCCAGGTTATCACGGGGAACAAAGTTGAAGTTGCGGGTTTCCATCCCGAGCCCCTCACAGGACAGGTTTTTTGTTAACCCCAGTGAATATGCGGCTGACCCGGACGCTGGTCTGAATTTAACAATGAGAGGAAGATGAAACCGTTTATTACTGCGTTTATTCTCTACCATTGCGTCTCTCCTGTTGTTCTCTGTTATTACTGTTATCTGATGATACTTAATAGACTTTATGAGGAATGGACATAACTTGTCAAGAAAAATTTTTGGACTGTCCATATATAAATTTCCGTGACAGAGAAAAACCTGTTTACGGGGAATCATGTCAAAGCATTCCCTGCAGTAAGCGAGGGCGGCGGCGTACGTAGTGACCGGTCAAGTAAGGGTTCATGTGCTGCTGGCAACAACCTTGTTTTTTCCACCGGCTTTTGCGAGGTACATTGCGCGGTCTGCGGTATGCAGCAGTTCTTCCGCGCTTTCAACGTGTATGCCGGGATAGGTCGCAATGCCCACACTGAGTGTTATTTTCTTTTCTGACCAGGGGAATTTTTTGTTGTTCATAACGGCTACGATCTCATTAACTTTTGCTGCAGCCTCAGCGCTGTCCATATTGGTACTGACCACGACAAATTCATCTCCCCCGTAGCGTGCAACAATGTCCTCTTTCCGCGCGAGTTGCAAAAGCGTCTGCCCGACACTTCTCAATACCTCATCTCCCCTTGTATGTCCATAGGTGTCATTGACTTCCTTGAAGTTGTCCAGGTCCACAAGCAGGACAGAAAGCGGTTCATCGTGCCGCGCACAGCGCGACCATTCTTCCTCAAGTCTGACAAAAAGGAAGCGCCTGTTGTAAATCCCGGTCAGGTCATCGCGAATGGAGAGTTCCTGGATCCTGCGATGCATGACCGTGTTATCAAGTGCTATGGAAATCTGGTTCCCGAGATAGGTGAACAGTTCCTGTTCGTCCTGACTATATCGTCGCGTACTCCCGATGACAAGGGTCCCTATAGCGCTGTCCTTGGAAATAAGGGGAATATACGCTATTTCTTCAAGCGGGAACTGTATGAACCCCATTTCCATCATCTGCCCCTTCTCCTTTTCACGGGGATGTACAATAATACATTTCCTGTCGGCCAGCGCGCGTCCCGGGAACCCCTCGCCTTTTTTCAGTACCGGTAAGTCCGCGCGGCATCCATAATGGACCACCGGCGCGAGGACCTGACCCTCGTTACGGCACAGGTAAAGGATGCCAAACTGGGATTCAGTAACATCAATAACAACATTCAGGATTTTGTCTGTCAGCTCTTCCAGGTTAATCGTTGAAATAAGCAGCTTTGCAACCTGGTAATGTTTCTTTAATCTGTTTTCACGACGCTTTACACTTTCCGCCATATCATTAAAACCCTGTGCCAGTAATTCAAATTCATCCCCGGTCTTCAGGTGTATGACAGAATCCATTTCTCCCTTTTCAAAATTTCCCATTGCACGGAGGAGACAATTGAGAGGTCTTTTAATATCAAGAGAGATTATAACGGTGATGATAATCGCAAACACCAGTGCTCCTGAAGCGACAAGCAACAGAGATTTTCCAATAGTCTGGGCAACAATCAGCGTCGTATTTTTTGCGGGCCTGCTCACACCGATTGCACCGATGACCCTGTTTCTGCTGTCCCTGAGCGGCTCAAATGCCGTGATATGGTTTATCCCCTCGATCCCAAGCTCACCGAAATAGGGCTTCCCCAGGGAAATCTCTTCCTTGAGCCCGTCAGGCATTGACTGTCCGATAATCCAGGTGGTGCGCGGCAGGGAGGCTGTTGAGTGAAGGTAGAATGACTCAAATGTCTCACCGGCAAAGAGGGCAATTTCAACGCCAAATCGATTGTGAATAGTATTGCCAAGCCAGGACTCGCCGGAGAGCAGGATGCCTGCGACAATGGCACCGGTGATTTCATCCCCGTACCGGACGGGGGAGATGACAAACTGGGCAATCCCTATGTCCCTTATCCTGTTTGCGAGGCCCTCTTCTTCAAGTGCGAGAAATTCCTTGGATACAAGTTCCGTGGTAATGACCGTCACCCCGGTCATTAATGTCCTGGACAGGGCGTCGCCCAGAATAATTATATCTCCGGTTTTACCGTTCCTTCTGCTCAGCACTTTCTGGTTGGCATTCACTGCAACAAGTATCTCGGCATGGGTATTTTTCTGCCCCAGGGTCAGGAGGAGTTCCTGCAGTTTCATGCTGTCTCTCCTTAAAAACATATCCCGGACATCATGGTTCCCTGTTACCTGCTCAAGAACCGACTGCAGGTTTTTTGATCTTTCTTCATAAACAACAGATGCTCCTTTAAGATTGGTCCTGACATTATCGAGCCCTTCCATTAACAAGCTTTTATTAAAAGAGAAGTAAAGTGAAATGACAAGCAATATAACGGGAACCCAGAAAACGACAGTCAGGGCACTTATGGCTTTGATACCAATACTTAATTTAGGCCGTATAAGTTCCAATGATAGCTCCATCAGTTGGCTGTGCTCCTTTCAAAAAGCCACTGGTCCATTTAAGGAAAATAGCCCGCGTGTTCATACATTCGGCACTTTCGTACGAAAGCTTAAGTTAAGATGATGTAAACAAATCCATGGCCCTGTGAAAAGAAATCACCGTCCTGCCGCGCCGCAGGGCGTTCCCTTCTCAAGGAACCAATCCCATATGCCGTAATAATAAAAGATATTATGCGCGGGTATAGGATAAATAATATATAACTCCCTTGAAAATCGTTTTTTTGTTGAGGTGACATATTTTTTGTTTTTACGATGAACGCAGAACAAAAGAATAAAGATCAAATCTGGATCATTTCTGACGGGATGCCCGTTAATCTGGATCTGAGCACTATCTGTAAAGAGCCTATTTCAGGGCCGAATACGGAATATGGCATATCAGAATTAGCGCGGTATCTGCTGAATCCAAACCCGATCACGCTGGAGGAAAGGGTCGTTGGATGTAAAGTGCAGTATCGCAGGCCCTCATCGGGAAGCATAAAGCGGTTCTGGCGAAAACGCGGGAAAGGGGAAAAGAAGGGCCCTGACAGCAATCACGATTTTACCGAAGAAATCATATCAACATCACGGATCGGGGCACCGGATTTTCAGGATGAGGGGCTCAACAGGCATTTCATGAAAATCAACAAACTGCTCATGACCTATGATCCGGTTCAAAAAAAACTTTCAGGGCTGAACAGGGAGAACATAGAAGATATTAAGGCCCTGTGCGAGGATGTGGGCAAAAACCGGTATCAGCTGAATTTGCAGGGGAGCATAAACGACAAGATCAACTTTGTGGCCAATTCGCTTTCCAAAAAGACAAAAGTCATAGCCAATAAGGCATACCTTCTCAACGGCCTGTTTGAGATGAGGGGTTTTAATTGTGCGTCCTTTAATGCACAGGCACGGTATCGATTAATAAAGTTTACACAGGGCACCCGGCTGCGGTATTGTGTCCTGAATGCACATTACCAGTTTGAGTACTGGGTAAACGATACGGTGCTTATAAACTACATGCATCTTTTGGAACAATGCATCCAGTCCGACCCAAAGCTCCGGGAGGCCCTTGCCCTCTGTGTCAGAGGACAAGCAAGACCGTTGAAACTTTTTTTTGCAAAACAGCTGGGACAGGACTATTCTGAAAAACATCTTCCCATGATATATCGTGAAGTATTCAATGCCCATCAAATAAGTCAGGACCAGAAAGATACGATTGCGGACACGTTAAATAAATACCAGAGCATAGTCTCTTTCAATTTTGTACCCCTTTCCGGGGCCGCCAGATATAAGCTGTGCACCAACATCTCAGTGATGCACGATTTCAGGGCCCTTGAACCAATAAAGAGCCGGGTGCCGCAGGTCTATTCGGCAATCGATAAAAAGGCGTTAGTGTCAGATGCAGGCAAACTTTACCTGCTGGACTCACTGCGGGGGTATCAAAATGTATAACGTATATAATGAAAATGATTACCGGTGGATCAAAGAACTGCTGCTCTATCCCCAAACCCTTGAAAAGCACCTGGATCACCTCAAGGATACCTCATCTGTCACAGTCCCCGATGATCCTATTGAGAAGGTCATATTCCAGGACAGGGCCAAGAAGGCCATCAGAAAAATAGCACAGAACAAGGGGCATATGCTGATGGTCGGCAAACCCGGGACAGGCAAATCAATGCTGGCAGGCATGTTTCAGCATGTGCTCGATAAATCCCTGGGGGACTATTTACGGCCAAAAAAATCCATTGCCGCCTATCCGGGAAAAGATAATAATCACGTCCGGTTCGCCTATGCAGACCCCGAAAAACTTGACCGTACGATTGACCATGTGAGGGAGCAGATAGAGGCGGCAAAAAACAGTGCGGATGAATTTTCACTATCAGACCAGATAACCCCGCTTCAAAGGGCCAGAACGTTCCTGTTGTGGACGGCCGGCCTGAGTCTTGCTGCCGGTATCTTTTTTGCGCCGGCATTTGTTCTCACCGGGTTGGCCGGCATCGGCGCTATTTTTGTCTTCATACAGGAGAACAGCATAAAAGTGCAGGAAAAGATACAACGGGAAACGCAGGGGGGTAAAGTCCTTTCGGTGAAGCATATAGCGGACATGATTCCGGAAGTCGTCTATGATCCGAGAAAGGACACCAACCTTATGGTGCATGTTTCGGAGCCCAATTCGAAAAATATGAAAGGAGGCTTCAGACATGACCCCTATCAATCAGGGCACATGCATACCCCCATCCATCAGAGGACCTATCTGGGCGCCCATGCAAGGGCCCCCATCATTTATATTGATGAATTGAAGACACTGATGAAAACACGGTATATGTCGGGCCTGCTCGAGATAATGCAGAACAAGAAATATATTCTGGAGGGGGGTAAAAATACAGGGAGCGGGGCTGCTGACCGTTCGGAGAACCATCTGAAGGCGGACAACATCATCATAGCCTGCTGTAATCACGATACATTACGACACCTTCAGGAAGAAGGCGACGGGGCCTTTCTCAGCAGGATCGAAGACAAAGGAGAAATTATCCAGATGGAAAGCGCGGTTCCTGAAACGGCAGAACATGTCAGACAGGTTGCGCAGTATATTAAACAGGAGATCAACAACCTTGATAAGGACTTTAAAAACACCTGGGGCGAGGTCTTTGCAAAAGAAGGCCGGGCAGGAGTCAGGAGAAGGAGCGAGCAGATTTATGGCAAACGACTTCCCATGGACTACGACCTGAGGGTACGGGAATTTTCCCGGAGTGCGGTTGCTGAAATTGTAAAGGAACTCCGGTGCCGCAGTGCCGACGGAAAAATGAGCTGCATGCTGAGACCCATTAACGGCGTTATCAAAACAGCGGAACTGGAAGCAATAATCAATAATGCGGAGCAGGTCGAACCAATGCACGTCCGGAGCGCGCTGAAGGAACACATGAGCCTTGAAGGGACCATATCAAAGGAAATTATCGAGAACAGAAAAGACCTCAAGAAATACATAACATCAATGACCGATTCCATAGGCTACGTTGTCGGCCTCGCGGTAATAAACTCAAATGCAAGCGGCCAGATGTTCGGACAGCCCCTGCCCATTCATTGCCAGATCAACACCGGGGGCACGGACATTATAACAGCCCCTGGCAGGATCGGGGACATAGCAAAGGCTGCCGCGCAGAATGTGCGGGCTTCGATAAAAAAGCTCCTCCGCAAGGTTGAGGCCCCCTATGTGGGCTATGAAATGCATATCGAATATATTCAGGCGCACGGAGGAGTCGAAGGGGACAGCGCGTCCGTTGCAATGGATGTCGGGCTGATATCGGACTATATTCAGCAGCCCGTTAACCAGAAATATGGGATCACCGGTTCACTAACAGGAGAAATCATACTCGCTGTCGGGGGAGTCACGGAGAAAGTCAGGTCAATAATGGATACGGACCTTACCATGGAGGGCGCCTGTATTCCCTGGCAGAATAAATATGACATAGAGCCCCTTCTTGTAAACATGGAATTTGAATATATCCAGAAAGACGACGTCCCCGGTATCAGGATATTCAGAACAGAGGACAGACAGGATCCCTTTGACATTTACTTCTGCAAGACAAAATATAATGCGTACAAGGTATTAATGGGATTGAGCAGGGAAGAGGTTGAGGACCGCATGACAAAAAGAAGCAAAAAAGACCTTGAATTTATGAGAAACATATCAAAAAGAAGAGAAGACGTAAATGTCGGACAGGCGTAAAAGCATTTCCTGACTCGTTCCTGATAATGTTGAATGTCAAAGCTCAAATGCCAAATGAATGTCAAAGTCCAAAGTTCAAAACGGTGAGCAGGGGCGGATCTTTATCCGTGACAGGTCTAACAAAGGAGTATGAATTACGAATAAAGGGATAGAGAATAACGATTGACAAGTCACGAATCACGAATGGCGAACTATTATTACTTGGTAAATCGTATATCGTAAATCGCTACTCGTCACTTTTATTGGAAATTGGATGTTGTAATTTATTTATAGTTTATAATTTGTAATTCGTCACTCGTCATTTGATATTTAACGACTTGATTCAAGAACATTCCCCTCTTCATCAAACTTGCAATACTGAACATGGGGGTCGTGATAAAAAAGGTACCAGCCATCTTCATCTTTTATCTGTTTCTGCCACTTCTCCTTCTGCTGAATTACTTCCAGAGGGAAATCATCGTATGCCATGACCCACAAAGGATTGAAGTGTGCATGGGTGGGCATCAGGTCTCCCATATGAACTGCCGTCTGGCCCTGTGACTCAAGGCGAACGAGCTGGTGTCCACTATGATGGCCGCCAGTACGAGCAACCGTTATTCCCTTCACAATTTCCTTGTTCTCCTTCACCAGTTCAAGAGAGCCCGAATGCTTCAGTTCTTCAAAATTATTTGACCAGTAACTGTTGATTGCCCGTTTATTGGGATTCATTATGTCCTCCCAGTCTCTGCTTTGAATAATGTGCTGTGCGTTCGGGAAGGTAAGTTCCGGGGTGGTGTCATGCACGGTTACTATGCCTCCTGCATGGTCGAAGTCTCCGTGCGTAAGGATTACATGCATAATATCTTCCCTCTTTATCCCGAGCGCAGCGAGGTCCTCGAGGACCTTCCATTCTTCCCTGACCCTGAAGATCTTTCTCTGTTTTTCCGTCAGCTTGTTCCCCAGACCTGTTTCAATCATGATGAGCGCATCCGGGGTTTTGACAAGGATAGGCCAGGCAACAAGGGGAATAAAATTCTCTGTGTCTGCAGTCAACTTTCGCTGCCATACTTTCTTGGGGACAACCCCGAACATGGCACCGCCGTCCAGCTCGAAGGCCCCACCGTTGAGCCAGTACAGCTCAAAGTCCCCGAGACGAAAGCTGTTTTTCAAGGAATCCTCTTTTCTCCACACTCTATGCTATTTGTATTCCCGTATAATGCCTGCAACTTCATAGGTGTCTTTTTCCCGTACTTCCACCCGGACTATTTCA
>JBFKMY010000092.1:0-8154 GCA_041629615.1 Thermodesulfovibrionia bacterium
AGTTGCTTTTCTGAGTAACTTTCCAGTATACCATTGGAACTCCCTGAAGTAAGCATTATTGGTTAAGCCAGAATACCAATCTCACTCATACAACACTGTTTTGAGCACTTCATCCAAAGTCTCCGTCTCTTACGAGTTCCTGAAATATTGGGGAAATTAAAGTTTATAGAGAAAATGCCGAGTATACTTATAAGATTTATTAACATAGAACGACTGTAAACAACATATTATAAACACCCATCTGTAAGAAAATTGCCGGGTTGTAGACATGCGTTTTAGAGAACAAAGAGGTATTTGAGCATATCAAATCTTAAGTAAATATAAAAAACTTTGCTACTTTATTAAAAGGAGGCACTGTGGATAAAAAGAAGATAGTAATCATATTATTGGCAATGGCGGTAACCTTTTGTTTGACTCATGGTATTTCACATGCCTATACAATAAGGATTGCCATAATGCAGGATATGCAAGAGGCGCATGAGAAATATCAGCCGCTTGAACAATATTTAAAAACAAAAGGGATTAAGATGAAATTAATAGAAACACCTCATTATACAGCTGCAGCAAAGATGTTTTTGAGAGGCAAAGCAGATGCAATGTTCAGCGGTTCCGGGATTGCAGGCACTATGATTATCAAGAATGTTGCTAAACCTCTGGCCCGACCTCTCTCAAAAGACGGCAACAGCACTTACTGGGCGGTTATTCTTGCGCCAAAAAACTCAGACAAATATACAAACTCGGCAGACTATTTCAGCGGAAAAAAGGTCATATTCTGTGCCGAAGCCTCGTCAGGTGAATTTTATTTCCATTCAATAGGTGGACACAGGACCGCTTCAGAAATGATAGAAGCCGCTTCGCACGAAGATGCAATTCATGCCCTTTCAAAGGGGAACGGTGATGTTGCAATAGTGAAAAATAGAGTCTGGAACAATCTTAAAGATAAATACCCTGACCTGGAAGTAGTTGGCGTTGACACAGGAGAATGCCCGGATAGTACTTTGATTGCGTCAATAATTATGGATTCTAAGCTTTCTAATAAGATTGCATCAGCACTATTAGCTTTAATGGAGGATAATTCAAAGGAAGCCCGCAAGGTAAAAGATGCAATGAATATTTTGGGATATATCAAAACCACCGAGGATGATTTTGCACATACATTAGACTTGTTAAAAAAAGCGGGAGTAACGAGCAAATATAATTTTAAGTTTTAGCCTGCGAGGATTCAGGCTTCTCTCTGCCTGTCTTCAGAAACGATTCAGGTCACAGATATATATGTAAAATCCTGCCTGTCACTAGCACTTTATAAAAGCGAATTATTAATTGCCTGAGACGCGCAGAAGATACACAATTATTGTTTGAAGGGGAGATTGTTCTGCTGAATCTTGTCCCCAACTTTGCTAGCATAGGGTGGATGGTGACAGCCATTACCCTGCCCTGAGTGATTCGACAATATTCATCCGGGATGCCCTTAACGCCGGAAGTATCCCTCCAATAAGCCCCATTGTCAGAGAAAATGACATGGCATAAAAAATGATTTTATACGTAAGGGTAAAACTAAAGGCAAGTTCGGAGAAGGTCTGCCAGTTCATTGTTGAAATGGTATAGAGCTGGAGGAACGAGGCAATAAACAGGCCTGTAATGCCTCCGAAAAAACCGAGGAGCAGTGATTCCATGAGAAAAGCCAGTAAAATTGTCCACCGCTGAAACCCGAGGGCACGGAGTGTGCCAATTTCAAAGATACGGTTTGCCACAGCAGAATACATGGTTATCATGGCACCGATGATGGCACCGAGAGAAAATATGGTCGTGAGGGCCAGACCGAGAATGCGGAGAAATTTTGCCATGATTTCCGATTGTTTTTTGTAATACCCGGGCTCCCGAAATGCATCCAGGGTCAGACGCGGGTCCGTTTCTATGTATGACCTGACGTTGTCGAATTCCGCGGTATTGCGCAATCTAAAAATAATCGACGAAAAAACAGGCCTCCGGAAGGCCTGCATGAACTGGTTCACATCTCCCCATATCTCGGAATTAAAGCTCGTGTTCCCTGCATCGAATACCCCTACAACAGACCAGTCCCTCATGGCAAAACGGAGGGATTCTCCCATATCTCCTCCCCGGAACCTTTTGGCAATGCTTGATCCTGCAATGATTTCAGATGAACCAGGTCTCGGCATGCGGCCCCTGATGAGCTTAACCTGGGGACGCAGGATCATTGAGTGCTCTTCAACGCCGCGAATGACTACATTGGAAGGGTTGCCCGTTACCCGCTTTGGAAGGGCTATCAGTACAACGAGCTCTTTAGCGACGAGTTTCTTCCCGTCCGGTCCGATGGCAATCTCAGGCTGTGTTTCAACAATCGATGCCTTCAAACGTTCGACCCCGCTCTGGACCTCGGACTCAGCTGCTTTTCGAATGACAACAACATTGTCATAAGAACCTGTTTGCACAAGGGTTTTCTGGAGGCCTTCAGCAAGCATCAATACTGCGGCAAAGACAAATACCACGAGGGCCATTCCCGATATCGTCAGTACTGTGGTGAACCTGCGTGTCCAGAGGTTACGGATGCTGTATGAAAAAAATATTTTCATCTATCCTGTCCTCCTCAGGCCGTCGGCTATCCGTATCTGTACAGCGCGCCACGCCGGGAAGACTGCTGCTACAAACGCAACAAGAAGAGAGGCCCCTATATCCATGTAGATGGTATCAGGAGTTACATTGAATACAGGGAAATACGTACTCAGTGTTTTGCCGAAAATCTGAGCTGCAGGGAACGTCAGGGTGATACCAAGAGCTGCGCCGGTGAGTGTTATGAGCAGGGACTCACCGAATATAAGTCCCGTGATATGAAGTCCCCCGAATCCAAGTGTCTTGAAAATAGCATATTCACCGATCCGCTCACGGGCCGTCATTGCCATTGTATTGGCAACTACGACCATAATGATAAAAATGATAACAAAAGAGACGAGTTTTATTGCTATGACAATTGCCTCAGTCATTGCAATAAAACTCAGCATGAATGCCTTTTCTGTCTCAGTCAGTGTTTCAGCTAAAGAATTTTTAAAGGTCCTGTCAATCCTCAGTGATACATCAGCTGCATGGTCCGGGTCTGTTATTTCGATCATATACCAGCCCACCCTGTCTGCCCGGTCCGGTCTTGTCTGCTTCAGTGTCTCGTTGAGATATTTCCAGTGAAACATAAAACCTGTCTCATCAACATTTTCATCCCTTCCCGTATAAATGCCCCTCAGGACAAAATCCCAGGTGCCGGGAAAAATCGTCCCCTTAAGTGTGATAATGTCACCAATTTCCCATCCGTACCTTTCCGCCAGGATGCGCCCGGCAACGGCAGCTTTTTGATCACGGAAGAACGTTTCTTTTTGATCATCGGGGATTACAATCTCAGGATATATTTCAAGATACGTACCCGGTTCAACCGCATAATTTGCAAAAAAATGTTTCTCGTCAATATAGATGCCGCCGAACCAGGTCCCGTAGGAAATGTTCCTGACCCCTTCAATTTGCCGGATCTTTTCTTTATAGGAAAGAGGGAGCGGGAAAATAAGTGATATGGCATTCCGTGTTACGAGCCGTATTGCAGATGACTGCTCTACTCCCAGATACCATGTGCTTATTACTGTCCTGAGAAGGCCGAAGGAGAGGATGGCGATGGCAACACCAAGAATAGTCAGAAAGGTGCGGAGCTTGTGCCTGAATGCATTTTTAAAGATCAGCTTGAGGAAGTGCATTTAAAACACCTTTATCAAGATGGATAATGACATGGGCCTTTTTTGCTGCCCTCGGGTCATGGGTTACCAGAATGATCGTTTTCCCCATTTGATGAACGAGGTTCTCCATCAGTTCAAGCACATCGTCGGCAGATTGACGGTCGAGGTCACCTGTCGGTTCATCAGCAACGAGTATCGTTGGATCAGTCACGACAGCACGCGCAATAGCAACGCGCTGTTGCTGTCCGCCCGAAAGCTGGCCCGGGTAATGGTCCATCCTGTCTGCAAGGTTTACTGCCCGGAGGGCTGTTACTCCATGTTCTCTTCGTTCCTTTTTTGAAAGACCGGTCAGGAGCAGAGGTAATTCGACGTTCTCAAAAGCAGTGAGTACAGGGATCAGATTATAAAACTGAAAGATAAACCCCACGTTTAGTGCACGCCAGCGGGCGAGTTCTGTTTCGGACAGGGTCATAATATCAACCCCCCCCACGTTTATAGAACCGCTGTCAGCCTTATCAATACCAGCTATGAGATTCAAGAGTGTTGTCTTACCGGAACCGGACGGTCCCATGAGGGCCAGGAAGTCACTTTCCTGAATATCCAAAGATATGTCGTTTAAAACAGGAAGAGTCTGAATGCCCCGCTTGTATGATTTACAGAGGTTTCTTATTTGAACAATAGGGGCTTTTTCATTCATTACTTTTCAGGGACCTTGATCTTCGAACCATTTCTTATATCTTCCAGTGGTGAAAGAACTACTCTGTCTCCAGCTATTACGCCTTCCATGATCTCAACCATATCACCGAACTGGTCTCCGACGGTTACCTGAGTTTCTTTGACCCTGTTCCCATTTATAAGAAAGACAGATTTCCTGCTGTTGTTCGTCAGGACAGCTGATTCAAGGAGGGCAGTACGGGGTTGCTGCTCATCATCTCCTATATCGCGCTCAAGGAAGGCGACCTTCGCGCTCATCTCAGGAAGTATTCTGCTGTTTTTTTCAATAAAACTCACTTTTACGAGTATGGTCGCCTTTGTCCGGTCTGCAGTAGGAACAATCATATGAACTTTTCCACGGAAACGGGAATCGGGCAAGGCATCAAGCTGTATCTCACAGGGCTGTCCGATCTTTACCAGCTGTATATTTGATTCCGAGACATCAACCTCTACAAGGAGGGAGTCCATGTCAGCAATAGTAACGACAGCGGCTTTCGCATTCGCAGCCGCACCAACTGGTGTGACAATATCACCGATATCAGCGTTCTTTGTTAATACAACAGCATCAAATGGTGCACGGATCAGGGTATATTCAACCGCGACCTCAGCGCCGTGAAGTGCGGCCCTGTGTACATTAACTTCGGCCATTGCAGCTTCAACTGCAGCACGTGCTTTTTTATAGCGTGCCTCAGCAATATCAAATGAGGATTCTGATATGAATTCATTATCGAGCAATATTTTATTCCTGTCAAATGAAAGTTGTGCTTCAGTCAGTTCAGCCTGAACGAGGTCAAGGTTGTGCCGGGCAGCCGTGAGAGCTGCAGCAGCCTGGTCCCGGGAAGCAACAGCTTCCTCATCCTCTAATCGTGCGACTACCTCCCCCTTTTTAACCTCCGTTCCTTCTTCAACCATGAGATAAGTGAGCCGGCCGGTTACTTTTGAAGCAACTGCAGCCTTACGCTGTGCAACGACGTAACCGCTTGCATTCAAGAGCGTAAAGGTCTGTGAAGGATACACCTGTGTAACATTGGCAACTTCAACTTCAACGGCAGGTTTCAAAACACCCGTACCGTACAACATCGCTGTCACCAGGAAGAGAAAAATGACCGCCATTACGTATATGAATTTTCTCCGCCTCATGGGACGATATGATAATGCAGACTTGTCGATCTTTAGTTTTGAAATGTCTTCATTTTCCATGTACTCTTACCCCATATATAGATTAGATTATTTCATAAAGTGTTTATTCTATCAAATTCCGCCCATTATAATTTACAGCAGGGTATTGAAAAAATTGTTTTTTTAAGACTTGATGAATTTAACGGGCCGCCTTGACCATGTTGGTGTTATAATGGAAGTAAGAACCATCTTCTCCACAAGGAGGGACCCATGACAATAAGAAACCTGCACATATACTGCACTGTTTTATTATTACTTGTCCTTGCCTCATGCAGTACGGCCTATAAGGCGAAGCCCCTTCCTTTTAAGGCGCCGGGGGCCTATCCCAATGCCATGGAAGTTGCCGGGCTGGAAGTGGGTGCACGTTCCTATGTGGATTCCGGAGAAGCGAAAGAGGCATTTGGTTTCAATGTACGGGAAGCCGGAATGCTGCCTGTTCAGGTTGTGTTTGACAATAAAGGTGCACACTCTTTTGTCATTGATGCATCACAAACATTTCTGGAGGACAGGGAAGGTAATCTCTGGCCAATCCTTGATAAAAATATGGCATATGAGCGGGCAACGAAATATGCCCAGACAAAGGAAATTTTTAAAAAAGGTCTTTATCAGGGATTCCTCGGCGCAGCTGCCGGCGCCTTAATCGGCGGAGCCATAGGGATCATCGCCGGTGAAAATGTAGCGGAGGCAATTGGCAAAGGCGCGGCCGCGGGAACAGCCGCAGGGGGAGTTTTAGGAGGCATTCAGGGAGCTACTTCCAACAGGGCCGGCAGGGCCGTTATGGAAGACCTGCGCCAGAAATCCCTGCAGACAAGGGCCATTGAACCCAAGAGTCTGGCCTACGGATTTATATTCTTCCCCGGCGAGGCACAGTCAGCAAGACAGCTCCGGCTGAAGATAGCGGAAAAGGAGAACGGCTCGTTTCACGTTCTTCTTCTCAATTTATAAATTTGACCAGCAGCAAACATACCGGTATGGGATGTAACATATCAAACATTATTTCAAGGAGGATATATGGTCGCCGATGTACAGGTTATTGAGGGGGGGCAGTTATTGCGCACGGAAAAAATGAACCTGAAGCTGGTAAAAGATTTCAGCGACAACATAACTATTTATGAAAATGAAGATGGAAGGGCCGTGATGTATTTTAAGGAAAAAGACGACTATGTCTTAATATCAATCGATATGGCATAGCACGTGAGCCCGTCCTTCACGGGAGCGGAATTTATTCAGTTTATTAGAAAACTTAGCTCATCACAGCAGATGTAATACTTAAAGTCCCTTTTTCTGGGTCCATCTGATAGGAAGTTTAATGCTGAAGGTGGTCCCTTCCCCCGGTTTACTGTGTACGTCAATCTCGCCCATATGTTCCGTCACTATCCTTTTAACAAGCGGCAGGCCCATACCAAACCGTTTGTCTTTTGAACTGAACAGGGGATTAAAAATGTTCTTCCTGTCCTCGGGACTGATACCAGTTCCCGTATCGGTGATCTGAAGAATTGAACTGTTATCGCTTTCATAGGTGGTGATTGTTATTTTCCCTCCGGACGGCGTTGCATCGGCAGCATTTTTTACCATGTGAGACAGGGCGATCTGAAACAGATTTTTCTGGATATTGATGTTCAATGGATGTTGTGCGCGATGGAAAACCACCTCAACTCCTTTATTCGCAACCATGTTTTTAATAATAGGCAGCACACTCTCTACAACGACATTGAGGTCTTCATACTGAAACATGGATTTTTTGCGCTTCAGAAGGGTATGAAAGTCACTGACAATAGTATCCAGTTTTTCCGCCTCACTGATAATTCCCTCTATTTTCGGTATGAGCGGCCGGGGCACTTGCTCTTTCTCCAGCATTCTCCTACATGTTAATCCGATGACCGATGCAGGATTTCTTATCTTGTCCGCCAGGGTCAACGCCATAAGGCTCATGGTCCTCTCAGCCACAAGGGTTTCAATCTCCTGATTATACTCTTCAAGTAAATGTCTGTATTCGCTCTCCATCAGTATCAATTTATTATAATGAACTGCCTTGTGGACAGAATGAACAAGCAATTCAGCGGTAAAAGGTTTGATAATGAAATCAAATGCGCCCATCTTTATGGCTTCCATAACTTTCTCCATGTCCGCATAGGCAGTCATAAGAATTACCGGGGTGGACGGATTTATATCATGGATTTTTCCGAGAAGCTCGATCCCCGAGAGGGACGGCATCACAATATCAGTGACGACAGCATCAATACCGTTTTTTTGAAACCGGTCAAAGGCATCCTCAGCGTTTGATGATGAGAGAACATTATATCCGTATTCCCTTAAGAGCAAAGAGGATGATTCCAGTACAGCGGGCTCATCATCAACAATAAGCACTGATCCCGATTTCCCCTTTTTATCTTCCTGACTGCTCATAATGGGAAGTATAATCCATGTTTTACCGCCCTGCAACTATAATTAAAAAATGGTAAGCATTTCCATTTCCGTGACAAGAAAAATAAAAACATCATGTACAGTAATTATCCCCCTCTTTGGCAAAGAG
>JBFKMY010000093.1:0-8098 GCA_041629615.1 Thermodesulfovibrionia bacterium
AGGGGAAGAAACATTGTCCCCGTTGCAGCGTCCCTTGAACTTATACATACCTATTCCTTAATTCAAGATGACCTCACTGCCAAGGATAATGATGATTTCAGAAGGAACAAACCCACCGCCCATAAGGTTTTTGGTGAAGGGACGGCCATACTGGCCGGAGATGCGCTCCTTACCGATGCCTTCAAAATAATTTCTGAAACAAAGGCACGTCCCGAGACATTAATAAAAGTAATCAGCGAACTGGCGAATGGCTCGGGGCCTGAAGGGATGGTCGGCGGCCAGACCGTTGACCTGATGCTGGAAGGGAAAAGAGCCAGGAAACGGGAACTCCTCTATATTCACACGCATAAAACAGGGGCACTCATCA
The DNA here is from genome assembly GCA_041629615.1 of Thermodesulfovibrionia bacterium. Lineage (GTDB taxonomy): Bacteria > Nitrospirota > Thermodesulfovibrionia > UBA6902 > UBA6902 > JBFKMY01. The sequence goes on from JBFKMY010000093.1 coordinate 368, forward strand.
GGGCTTCGGTCCGCATCGGGGCCATAATGGCCGGTTCTTCTCCGGCAAAACTTAAGGCGCTGACAGACTACGGAGAAAAAATAGGGCTTGCCTTCCAGATTGTTGATGATATTCTTGATATAATAGGGAACAGCGAAGAGATGGGTAAGTCCGCAGGATCGGATAATGCGCGAGGCAAAAATACCTACCCCGGACTCTTCGGACTGAAGGAATCACAAAGTACTGCCGAGAAGCTTGTCAATGATTCCCTCAGGGCAATTAAAGGTTTTACTACAAGGGCGGAACCACTGGCGGGAATTGCCAGGTACATCGTATCAAGAAGGAATTAGCGTATGCGTATAGAAAATATTAAAAGTCCACAAGATATCAAGGGCCTTTCCATACCTGAACTGAAGGAACTTGCCATAGAAATGCGGGAAATAATTATTCAGACCGTTGCAACCAACGGCGGCCACCTTGCGTCGAACCTTGGTACAGTAGACCTGACTATTGCCCTGCATTATGTGTTCAACTCTCCTGCGGACAAGATAATCTGGGACGTCGGACATCAGGCATATGCCCATAAATTACTTACAGGAAGACACCATGAATTCCCGACCATAAGGAGACACGGGGGCCTCTCCGGGTTTCCGAAGATTGCCGAAAGTCCTCATGATTCCTTTGGCACAGGTCACAGTTCTACCTCCATATCAGCAGCGCTCGGGATACTGGAGGGGAGAGACCACAACAGGGAAAAATTCAAGGTGGTTCCTGTAATCGGCGACGGCGCCCTTACGGCCGGACTTGCATTCGAAGGCCTGAACCATGCAGGTCATTTAAAGAAAGACCTCATTGTCATTTTAAATGACAATGAGATGTCCATATCTCCCAATGTCGGCGCCCTGTCCGCTTACCTTCGAAGAATCATGATGGGAGATCTGTATACAAAACTTAAAAAAGAAACAAAACTTCTCCTGGAGCGGATCCCGGGCGTTGGCGAACAGGTCCTTAAAATTGCACAAAAGGCGGAGGACACCGTAAAGGGGCTTGTTGTTCCCGGTCTTCTATTTGAGGAACTCGGCTTTGAATATGTAGGACCTGTGGACGGGCACAAAATAGAAGCCCTCATCGAAATTATGGAAATATTCAAGGACTTCCCGGGACCGGTGCTTATTCATGCAATTACAAAAAAGGGCAAGGGATACGAACCGGCTGAGAAAAACCCCGCAAATTTTCACGGCATAGGCCCCTTTGATATTGAAACAGGAGAGACGCAGAGGTCATCGAAAAAATCCTACAGTGAGATTTTCGGCAGTTGTCTGACTGACCTTGCCGCCGATGATGAGCGCATTATCGCCATAACAGCCGCAATGACAGAGGGTACGGGCCTTTCGGAATTTGTAAGGACCTATCCAAAAAGATTTTATGATGTTGGAATTGCTGAGCCCCACGCTGCCACCTTTGCCGCAGGGCTTGCAACGCAGGGACTTAAACCGGTTGTCGCAATTTACTCGACTTTTTTACAGAGGTCCTATGACGAGATTATTCATGATATTTGTCTGCAGAACCTCCCGGTGATTTTTGCCATTGACAGGGCCGGCATTGTCGGCGATGACGGGCCGACCCATAACGGGGTCTTTGACATTTCCTATCTCAGACATATCCCGAACCTGATCGTGATGGCCCCCAAAGACGGCCATGAACTCAGATGCATGCTCAAGACAGCATTGTCACTGAATAAACCTGCTGCCATACGATATCCGCGAGGTTCTGTACTTGATAATCATGAAGAAAAGCAGTTAACCACCATCCCCTCCGGGAAAGCCGAAATTTTACGGGAAGGGAAAGACGTCCTGATCATTGCAATAGGCAATACGGCAGGACCGGCGGTCTCCGCCTCGGAACTCCTTGCAGAAGCTGACATTACTGCCTGTGTGATTAATGCCCGGTATGTAAAACCGCTGGACATCGATCTTATCGCAGCCCGTGCAGGAGAGATCAGGAATGTCCTCACCGTTGAGGAAAATTCCCTTTCCGGTGGTTTCGGAAGCGCTGTACTCGAAAAACTCACGGAGATCGGCATGTCGGGATTGACTTTCAAAATGCTCGGCCTTCCCGATACATTTATTGAGCAGGGACCGCAAAACCTGTTGAGAAAGCGTTTGGGCCTTGACGCGGAAGGCATTGCAAGAGAGGCCCTTTCCCTGACAGGGAAAACAGCAGATCCTTCAGTTACTCCGCGGATCCGTCCTTGACGGCTCACGCAGCATAGCTCTTCATGGCTGAAAGAACCACAAAAAAAACCCGCCTCGATACATTATTATTTGAAAAGGGCCTCGTTGAAAGCAGGGAAAAAGCAAAGGCGGTCATACTGGAAGGGAATGTCCTTGTAAACGGCAGTGTTGTGGACAAAGCGGGCACATTCGTAAACCCCGATGATACGCTGCAGGTAGAAAGCAAAATGCCCTTCGTCAGCCGTGGGGGACTGAAACTTGAGCATGCACTAAAACACTTTGAGATTGATGTTAAAGATAAAATAGCCATGGATGTCGGCGCCTCGACAGGGGGCTTTACTGATTGTCTTATAAAGAATGATGCAAAAAAAATATATGCAGTCGATGTGGGATACGGGCAGTTCAGCTGGATACTGCGGACTGATAAAAGGGTTGTCCTCCTTGAGAAAACAAATATCCGGCATCTTGATCGCGACCTGGTATATGATGAAATTGATATAGCAACAATCGATGTCTCATTTATTTCGCTTGTTAAAGTCATCCCCGGGGTAGTGGATTTTCTGAAACCCTCCGGCATAATCCTGGCATTGATCAAGCCGCAGTTTGAAGCAGGCAGGAAAGACGTGGGCAAAGGAGGAGTAGTCAGGAGCGAGACAAAAAGGCTAGAGGTTGTTGAAAATATAAAAAGGGAAACAGAAAGCATGGGACTGGAAGTGTCAGGAGTAACGCGGTCCCCGATCAAGGGGCCCAAAGGAAATGTCGAGTATTTTATCTATCTGAAAAAACCACCGTAACTATCTATTGCCGGAGGTCATCTTTTTTGCGCCGTACCTTTACTAAACAAAGGTTGAAATAAATGACCCTTTCGTCGCTGAAAATGCAACGTCCACAAAGTGCGCCCCGATAACATACAGCGGTCCTCCCTTATCCTCTTCTCTCTTCAGCATGCTGACCACCTGCGCCTCGCCTCTTACCATGGAGCTGGATATGCTAATTGTTGAAGCGGTCCTTATTTTCTCCCTGCAGACAAAGCGGATCCCTCCGGGCGAAATGTCAAGCATTTCTGCTTCTTTTATATTCTGCGAGCGGGAAGAACGAAATTCAAGTTTTCCCGTCTTACGTATCCGGGCAACAGAACGGCGATGGTCTTTGCAAGCAGGACACCTGTCTCCGGGTTTTGCTTCCCTTGCAAGGGGCCTCTGGCATGATGGACATTTCACGCAGAAAGGATGGTTCCTGGACCGATTTTTTTTTGAAACAATTTTTTTTGCGAACCTCTCATAGAGCTGTCTGTCATATTCAGCACGCCTGTCATTATCACTCAAAATAGCATAGGCCTCATTTAACATCATGGCATTCCATAGTTCGCCGCCAAGATCAGGATGCTGTTTTAATTCCTTCATAAGCGTTCGGTAGCTTGCCCGGATTATCTCCGGGGGCGCATCGGGTTGCACCTGCAGGATACGGTAGTAGTTTCTTCGATTATTCATGGTTCTGATATATATGTTTTAGTGATATTCCTTGTTAAGAAGAACTGAACATGGAATGACGTGTTCTCAGCCTGAACACAAGATCTGCTCTTAATTGCATTGTTTGTTCAGACACGCGCCCTTATATGTTTATTATAAACAGAACCAGCCCCGCAGTCCAGATAATTTTCATCTGCCGGCACACATTCAGCTCTGTCCGGAAGCCATAAGAGAAGGGAAATACATATAAACATTATGTGTTTCACAGGATTCGACAGGGTATCCTTTCAACGTCTTACGGCTTTATGCTGACGTCTCCTGCGCTTATTGTGCTCATAGCGAAGTTGCAGTATTTCAACAAAAAGTGCAAACCCCATAGGAAGGTAGATATATGCTTTCGGCACATCTTTATGCATGCCTTCCATAAAAATGGTAATACCGATAGTTATGAGGAAAGACAGAGCGAGTATCTTGAGCGACGGTCGCTGTAAAATATATTCACCCACCGGTTTCGCAAAAACAAGCAGCACCATAAAAGACAACATTACTGATATGACGATTATCCAGATTTTATCAGTCAGGCCGATGGCAGTGATAACGGAATCTACAGAAAATACGATGTCCAGTAATACAATCTGCATGATAACGCCGAAAAAAGATTTATATCCCCTCTCTGAGGAAGCATGATCCTCGTCCCTCAGTTCTATGGTGGCATGAATTTCTCTCACGGCTTTCCATAAAAGAAACATCCCGCCTGCAAGAAGGAGAATATCCCGAATGGATAATGAGAAGAGTACATTATCTGTAAGGCTGGCGAGTCGCAGCAGGACGACAAGCATCACTATTCTTGCAAAGAGGGCTATTGCCAGTCCTGCCACCCTTGCTTTGTTTCTTTGTGGCGCAGGCAGTCGTTCTACAAAGATGGAGATGACAAGAATATTGTCAACGCCGAGAACCAGCTCTAACGCAATAAGGAGTGATAATATTGCAACAGAATCGGCCATGGTCGATAGTAATCCGGGCTGGCAGTGTTGTCAGGTGACTCTGATGATGTCCATACTATGCTGAACAGATTCAGCCCGACAGGGCATTCCGGATAAGAAATTATATACTTCCCCGGCATGAGTCGTAAAGTGGATATCAGGGAGACATTATACGTTCCTGACTTTTCTCTGGAGTGTTCTCACCGAAATGCCGAGGAGTTTAGCGGCCTTTGTCTTATTGCCGCCTGTCTTTGCCAGCGTCTGTGATATAATTGCCTCCTCCATTTCCTGAAGAGTAAGATTTTGAGAAATCTGATAGAAGTCAATATCCTGAGGCTTGGTCATCAGGAGGAACGAGGGAAGATATTTAGCCTCAATGATGTCCGTAGCCGAAAGTGCCATAGCTGACTCGAGTGCGTTTTCAAGCTCTCTGACATTTCCCGGCCATTTATAATTAAGAAGAATCTGCATGGCTTCTCTTGAAACACCTTTTATCCCGTATTGCTTTTCATCATTGAACTTCTGAATAAATGAGCTTACAAGACGGGGGATATCGTCTTTCCGGTCTCTCAGCGGGGGGAGGTTTATGTGCACAACATTTAAACGGTAGAAAAGATCTTCCCTGTATTTACCCTCATCGATAAGCTGTTTTAAGTTTCGATGTGTTGCTGCTATTACTCTGACATCCACTTTTACCCGGTCATTGCCACCGACTCTTTCAAACGACTTTTCCTGTAAGACTCTGAGAAGTTTTACCTGTATGCCGGGAGACAAATCCCCGACTTCATCAAGAAAAACGGTTCCACCGTCGGCAATTTCGAACCTTCCTATTCTTCTGGAAACCGCCCCGGTAAAGGAACCTTTTTCATGGCCGAAGAGTTCTGATTCGAGAATCCCCTCACTCAGCGATGCGCAGTTGACGCCTATAAATGGCTTTGAAGAACGCGGGCTGTTGTAATGGATTGCATTGGCAATCATTTCTTTCCCCGAACCTGTTTCCCCCGTGAGTAGTATGTTTACGTTTTTTGCAGATATCGAGCCCACGATGTCAAGGACATGCTGCATGGCCTTGCTCCTGCCGATTATTCTGCCGGGATCAAACCTCCCTCTGACTTTTTGTTCGAGCGCTGTCTTTTCGATCGAGAGTGTCTGCTTTTCAATAGCTTTCTCGATAACAGCAAGTATCAATCTTGTGTTGACAGGGAATTCATAAAAATCATAAGCTCCTTCCCGCAGTGTTTCAATAGCTTTTGAAAGAGTGGCCTTTTTGGAGAGAAATATCAGTTCAACGTGAGGTCTGAGCTGCTTTGTCTTTTTCAGTAACGCGGATCCTTTAATATCAGAGTGGTCATAGTCCGCGATGATGATGTTCACCGGTGTTTTTCTTAGCATATCGTAAGTTTCTTTTGAAGAATACGCACATATTATATGTGCACCCTTTCTCTTTAAATAGGAATTCAAACGATCCCATCCCCTGTCTCCTTTTTCACCTACAAACAGTATGGTAGCGTTCAGATTCCGGTCTTTTTTAACCATATTTCATTTGTCCCCCTGATGGCATAAGGAACAGCTATGTCAATTTGACCTTTTTATTGGCTAAATCATAATTTATTACGTCAATATGTCGCACTTAGTATAAAAGTAGGGCGCATAAAAAGTAAATATTTATGGGCAATCATATAACTCCTTAATTTATTTAATATATTTACGTTAGCTGAATCTGGCACGATCTTTGAAAGATCTGGTATGAGCTGATATAAAGTGTATTAAAATAAGACGCTAAAATTAAGGAGGACAGCATGATGAAAAAAGTATTTGCTTTGCTGATGGCAGTCGTGTTTGCCGGGGGAATAGTATTCTCCGGACCAGTGAGATTATGCGCTGAAACTGAGGAGGAGGCTGAAGAAGACATACTTCATGAAGATACGGAAGATGCCGCTGATGATGAACAGCTGGATATGCCGGAAGAAGACGAGTACGAAGAAGAGGAACAGAATGAGGAAGAAGATCAAAACTATCCTGAAGAAAAATATCAGGATGATCGTGGCTAGGAAACCGGCCCTGTGATGATTCTGCGGTTATTGTTTAATTAATCAAGGAGACAGCGATATGGCTTCCCTATCAGAAAGAGACGCAGAAGTATGTTCGTATGTTAAATGTCCATTCCCTGATAGTACGGGATGTGATTATATGACAATTGTAAAAGGCTATTGCACAGTCGGGAAATATTGTATGTGGGACTGTGCATATGCATGGATACCAAAGAGAGATAACGCATAAACATGCCGTGAGGTTGTGAAAATGATTGAAGGAATGAACTACCAAAAAGAAAAGAGGAAAAAACGTTTAGCGCAAAATACTCGCAGGAAAGCAGCTGCTGCCCACGAATACCAGAAAAACAGAAGGCACACTAAGTTTTTTTCATATGAGGATCAGGATCTTGACAACCGGGATTTGATCAATACCCGGTAATTTTGATTAAGGAGGAAAGTGATGAAAAAGAATTTTGAAAAATCCGGGGCTCAGCCACAGAAGAAAAAGAAAAAGGAGCAGAAGACGGACAACGCTTCCATGAAAAAGGACAAAATGAAATAGTCGGAGTTCAGAACAGACCGGGGGAGAAGACCTGTGGCAGTCATCAGATTCTCTTACATCCCCCGGGTTACCTTGATGTATTTCCGGAGCACCACTTCATATTCAAGAAGCTGCAGCTTGCAGAAATTTTGTTCTTTTTAATATAGGGTCTTCGTGTAAGAGTGTGGGTTGATTTCTGTCTCCCCCTTTGAAAAAGGGGGATGAAGGGGCATTTTATAATTATAATCTCTTCCATTCGCTTCTCAGGCTTCTCGAAAATGGTTTTAATTTATCATTATAAGGAAGCATAGTTACCTAAGGAGTCTTCAAATCCCCCCTGCCCCCCTTTTCTAAAGGGGGGGACAACATTAAGTATATCCTGATACATTACATTTTACCCACACTCTTACACGATGAGCCTTAATATAAAATCCCGGCTGGCATGGAACGCAGGCAGGAGATTTGGTGGTGCGTGGTGGCAACTCGTTTCCA
>JBFKMY010000094.1:0-8079 GCA_041629615.1 Thermodesulfovibrionia bacterium
CATGCGCCTTTTCATTGGCAAAAAATAATAGTGCAAAGCTTAAAATCGTTGATATTGTGAAGGAGACTTCACACTACCAGCCAATCCTTCCTGAATCATTTAAAAATATAAATCTGCACGAACTGCTCGTTGAGGAAAAAAAAGAACTGATAGATCAGTTATTAAGGCCGTTTCAGACAGAAGGGGTTGAGACGTCAGTGGCAATTCTTTCCGGGATCCCTTTTCTCGAAATAATCCGTGAGGTAATCAGGAAAGATCATGACCTTGTCGTCATTACCCCTGAGGGGAAAAGCGAGTTTAAGGACATGCTTTTTGGTACTACCACAATGCACTTAATGCGTAAGTGCCCCTGTCCTGTATGGGCGATTAAGCCTTCTTCAGATGTTCCTTTTCCGAGAATTCTTGCAGCAGTTGATCCTGATCCGGAAAACAATGAAACGATATCTCTGAACAGGAAAATTCTCGAAATGTCTTCATCTCTTGCCAGGATGCAGGAAAGTGAACTGCACATTACGCATGTATGGGATTTCCTTATAAGAAGTGTACTGCTTCCGCAGCAATCGATGGATATTATTGCTGAAGAAGTGAGAACCATGCATAAATCATCGTTCGATGCATTGTTAAGGAAGCATGTGCCTGATCTTCCCGAGAACCAGATCCATCTGGTGAAGGGTGAAGCAGGCTTGCAGATTCCCCGGCTGGCAAAAGAAAAAGATATAGACCTCATTGTAATGGGAACAGTAAGCAGGACAGGAATCCCCGGTCTGTTCATAGGGAATACAGCGGAAAAAATTCTTTACCGTGTGGATTGCTCTGTTCTTGCTGTTAAACCCGACGGGTTTATTACCCCGGTAGAACTTGATGACTAAGTACAGTCCTGTAGAGAATCGATAGATACAGGAGATGATACAGAGCTGGTCTCCGCAGCGAGTTCATTTGAACACCCTCATATTTTTTCCAGGGCACGATACAGATTCCATGCTCCTGTTGCGATAAAGTCGACCGCTATCGCTCCGAGGATAAGCCCCATTATCCTTGTGATTACTAATGATATGGTTACCCCCAGTATTTTATGCATTTTGCCGGCTGACCGGAAAACAAGGAACGTTATAGCAAAAATAAGCAAAATAGCAAGGACAGTGACAATCTTCAGTTCAATTGTTTTTCCCGTTCTTATAACAACAATAACAGTGGTAATCGCGCCGGGTCCGGTCAGGAGAGGAGTAGCAATCGGGAATATTGACACGTCTTTTCTTTTCGATGCATCGTTCATTTCCTCCGGTGTGACGCTTTCACGGGATGTACGGGCATGAAGCATGTCTATTGCAACAAGAAACAGGAGGGCTCCTCCGGCGACTCTCAGGCTGTCAACGGTTATGTTGAAAAGGCGCAGTATCAGCTCACCCGTTATGGCAAAAACGATTGCCAGAATGCACGCCACCATGACAGACCGCCTCGCTGTCAATTTCCTTTCATTATCGCTCATCCCCTCTGTGAGAGAGAGAAATGTGAGAATGCCGCTAACAGGATTTACGATTACAAATATGGAGGTAAATGCATAAACAAAGAAGGATGCCATGTCAGTGAAGGATGTATTCATTTATTCAGTTATGTCACCAGTTCCCCGGTATTGTAAGTGTCATATCACCTCTCAGGATATATGTCAAGCATTTTCAGTGCAATAAAAGCCGATGTTTATTTTACCAGACACTGCTGAGTTTACATCAAACGGATAAATAGCTATAATCCTCATAGAAGGTTGTTGAGTATTTTACATGGTTCCATAAAAGCAGACATTACATGAAACGTTTTAAGAACAGATTACTTGTTGCTCGGAATATTCCGGACAAAAGCAGCTCCCTCAAAATCGCTGCAGCGCTTGCCCATAAGAATAATGCGCACTTACCTGTTTGAGGGGGTAAACGCGCGGGATGTGTATCTCCATTGAACTTTGATTAATATTTATTTGATATATGTTTTCCGCCATTAACAGCTTTCTGGGCCGCCGGTCAAAGGCTTCACTGACTGTCCTGTCAATCACATTTGTTCTGCTCCTTGGATTTATCGACCAGATCAGCGGCTCTGAACTGTCCTTTGCCGTTTTTTATATTGCGCCGATTCTCATATCCACGTGGTATAGCGGAAAAAATACCGGAATTTTCATTTCCGTATTCGCTGCCCTTATATGGCTGACAGCGGACATGTCCGCAGGTCATCGGTACTCCCATTCCCTCATCCCGGTGTGGAACTGCCTTGTAAGATTCGGATTTTTTATTATCATCACCATGCTGCTCTACATAATCAGGAAGCGGCTTGACATGGAAGAGAGCCTCGCTGATACGGACCATCTGACGGGGCTGCTGAACAACCGCTCGTTCTATGAGCACGTTGCAGTCGAATCCCTCCGGTCTAAACGGTACGGGAGGCCCTTTACCATTGCATATATTGACCTTGATAATTTCAAATATATAAACGATACCATGGGGCATGACGCAGGTGATGATGTGCTGCGAACAGTGGCACAGAAGATAAAGAACAGCGTCAGGCAGACAGACGTAATAGGCCGCCTTGGAGGGGATGAGTTCGCAGCGCTGTTCCCGGAAACCGGGTATGAAGCCGCAGGATCAATTATCGAGAATCTCATGCCCCTGCTCTCGGAGGCCGTGACGGACGACAAATGGCCCGTAACGTTCAGCGTGGGAGCGGTTTCCTTTTTCACTCCCCTCGATACGGTGAGGGAGATGATAAGAATAGTGGATGATGTCATGTATGAGGTAAAAAGATCAGGCAAGAACAATGTAATTCACAGAGAGTGGAACAAAGGGGCCTCAGAAAATAACGTCTGAGCGGTCTGTCTATTCCGCCTGCCATATAATAATTGAGATATGAAAACACGCTGCCGGCATACCGGTCCAGCCGCACCGGGCCAGTTATAGAATGACGTCCAATAATGACAGAATAAAAAAAAGCCTCTCCTATTCTGTACTGGACGGAACATTTTCCGCGTCCATGATCGGTTTCGGCGAATCTTTTTTCGCGGCCTTTGCGGTTTTTTTGAAAGCAAATAACATCCATCTTGGATTACTCAGTTCATTACCTCTCCTCCTCGGTTCACTGGCACAGATGCTTTCAAATCACCTTATTAAACGTTTCAAATCCAGGAAAACCCTTGTCGTAAGTGCCGCCCTGCTGCAGGGACTCATGTATATTCCCGTGGCTCTTGTCTATTTCTTTGGCACCCTGAGGGTCGAATACCTCATCCTGTTTGCCTGTTTCTACTGGATATTCGGCATGATCCTCGGACCTGCATGGAACAGCTGGATGGGCGATCTCGTAGATGAAAAGAAGCGCGGGGCTTATTTTGGAATGAGGGGCAAGATCACGGGATCAGCAACATTTATTTCCTATATGATAGCCGGATATATTCTCCAGAAGTTTTCCGGTGACACCATGATGCAATACGCCGGGTTTGTCACCGTATTCTGCCTTGCATTGAGCTCACGCATGATTTCCGTTGCCTTTCTCATAAAAAAGCATGAGCCGCCCTATTCAACCGTAAAGTCAGCCGAGTTCAGTTTGTTACAGTTTATCAGGCAGGCCCGCTTCAGAAACTATGGTCTGTTTGTCCTTTATCTCAGCGTCATGAATGCTGCCGTGTATATATCAGCTCCGTTTTTCACCCCCTATATGCTGTACGATCTGGAGATGGATTATATGACATTCACCATTGTGAATGCCGCTGCAATCATTACTAAAATATTTTTTGTGCCCGTATGGGGGAAGTCATCGGACCGGTTCGGAACGAGAAAGGTCCTCAGCCTCACCGGTTTTCTGATGCCGCTCACGCCGCTGTTGTGGGTCATTTCCGGTGATGTGTATTACCTCATTGCAATCCAGATATATTCCGGCTTCATATGGGCCGGGTTTGAAATCGCTTCTTTCAATTTTGTGTTCGATACAACGACCCCCCAGAAAAGGGCACGGGGCATCGCGTACTACAATGTCATTAACGGTGTCGCCATATTTGCGGGCTCTCTCGTGGGGGCCCTCGCGGTCCGCTATAACGAGCTTTTCCATTCCAGGTATTTTCTCGTATTTATCATAAGCGGCATTATCAGATACGTCGCATCATTCGTCTTTATTCCCAGACTGAGAGAAGTGAGGCAGGTGGAACATATCCCTTACTCAGATCTGCTGTTCAAGGTCATCAGCACCATGCCGACCACGGGACTGGTATTCGGCCTGATTCCCTTTAAAAAGAAGCCCCAGGAGAGTACTGCAAAGAGGAAGAAATGAAATACAGCGGAAATATACGGCCTCATACAATGCGTTTTCCCGGACGTATGATAAATGAGATTTTCTTTTTTACGGCAATTTTGTAATATGAGATAATATATATGAGTCCCGATATTCACGGGGCAGAGCAGGCAGGCCGGAATGAGGCTTTACACTTGACACGACAGGAGCATAGACGGAACTTAACGCTGTATTGAAGACAAAGAAGATACCCGTTGAAACAGATCCTTGATTTTAAGATAAGCGAACAGCCGACTGAGACCGCCTGTGGTCCCGCATGTCTGCACGCCATTTACAACTACTTTAAAGATCATATTTCCCTTGATCAGGTTGTCAGGGAGGTACGGTCGCTTGAGGAGGGGGGCACCCTTGCGGTGTTTCTTGCCTGCCACGCACTGCGCCGGGGCTATTCAGCCACGATTTACACATATAACCTGAATGTATTTGATCCGACCTGGTTTATTCATAAAGATTCAGACCTGAAGGACCGTTTGAAAGCCCAGGTCTCGGCAAAGGATATTGCCAAAATTCATACAGAGACCGAAGGATATATAGAATTCCTTGACCGGGGCGGACGCATACGTTTTCAGGACCTGACCACCTCGCTCATCAGAAAATACCTGAACCGCTCCATTCCGATTTTAACAGGCTTAAGCTCCACCTATCTGTACCGCAGCCCGAGGGAGTTCGGACCCGGGAACGATTTCGATGATATCAGGGGAGAACCCTCGGGGCACTTTGTCGTACTGAGCGGATACAACAGGGATGAGCGGACCGTTACGGTAGCCGACCCGTTTCTCCCCAATCCCTATTCGGGAACTCATCATTACATGGTTTCCATAGATCGTGTTTTGTGCTCCATCCTGCTTGGAGTGCTCACCTATGACGCAAACATTCTCATCATCGAGCCAAGGAAAGAAAAACAGCGGAATGTCCATTCTCATCGTAGTGAATGATCCCCGGGACCTTCCCCTCCATTTTGAGGGAAGTAAACTGGTTGCAGCAAAGACCTACCTGACGGATCCGCAGTATGCTTCCCTGCGGGACGCGAAGGTCTTCAACCTCTGCCGTTCCTACCGGTATCAGAGCGCAGGATATTACGTGTCACTCCTCGCTGCCGCGCGGGGACATAAACCCGTACCCAGCATAAGCACCATACAGGACCTGAAATCTCAGACCATCATCCGTGTTGCCTCCGGGGACCTTGAAGAAATTATACAGAAGAGCCTTGCCCCGATACATTCAGGGGAATTTACCCTCAGCATTTATTTCGGAAGGAATATGGCGAAAAGGCACAACCACCTGAGCCGTCACCTCTTTGATCTTTTTGAGTCTCCCTTTCTCAGGGCGTTTTTTGTGATGAATGAGAAGGAACACAAGTGGCAGCTTCAGAGTATCAGCCCGATTGCGGTAAACGATGTCCCCGAAGAGCACCGTGCCTTTGTCATTGAAGTTGCCAAGGAGTATTTTCAGAAGCGCCGGAAATATACCCGCAGAAAGGCAGTGGCCCGATATGATATTGCCATTCTCTGTAATCCTGATGAAAATGAGTCCCCATCAGACACCAGGGCAATAGACCGTTTTGTAAAGGCTGCCGAGTCTCTCGGCCTGGCCGCTGAACTTATTGATAAAGATGATTACAGCCGCCTCGGAGAGTTCGACGCCCTGTTCATACGTGAGACCACGAGCGTGCTCCATCACACATACCGTTTTGCCCGGAAGGCCTCGGCTGAAGGACTGGTGGTTATTGATGACCCTGAGTCCATTTTAAAATGCACGAACAAGGTATTTCTTGCTGAGCTGCTTGAGCGCAACAGGGTGCTCATCCCGAAGACGGTCATCGTTCACCGCGATAATGCAAAACAGCTGACCAGCATGCTCGGACTGCCCTGCATCCTGAAAAAGCCCGACAGTTCTTTTTCCCAGGGCGTCATAAAGGTGGAGACCGAGGAAGACCTTAAAGTGCATGTGGGGAAAATGCTGGAACGTTCAGAGCTGATCATCGCACAGGAGTTCCTTTCAACGCCCTTTGACTGGCGCGTGGGCATCTTTGACCGGCAGCCCATTTTTGTTTGCAAATACTATATGGCAAAAAAACACTGGCAGATTATCAAGAGGGATGTCAATGGATTAAAGACCGAAGACGGCAGGTCAGAAGCAATCCCTGTGGAGCACGCGCCCACCGGTCTTATACGTACGGCCCTCCGCGCTGCAAATCTGATAGGAGACGGGTTCTACGGGGTCGATATCAAGCAGGACGGCAAGAAGTATTATGTTATTGAAATAAACGATAATCCCAATGTTGACCACGGGGTGGAAGATATAGTGCTCAAAGATGAATTGTACCTGAGGATCATGCGTGTCATGCTGCGCCGGATAGAACACCAAAAGGAACAGTGGTATTGACCTGTGAAAGGACGAAGAACACTAAAATTGCTTGAAGGCTGCGGTATTGAGCTGGAATATATGATCATTGACCGCGGGACCCTCGATGTCATGCCTGTATCTGAAGAAGTCCTGCGGACTGCAGCAGGGCGCTATACCACTGACTACAGCAATAACGGCATGGGCTGGTCAAACGAGTTTGTCCGCCACGTACTGGAAGTGAAAAACAATGTTCCCGTCCCTTCACTGAAGGGCCTGGCAAATGCATTCCAGAGACAGGTAAGGCAGATCAACGCCATTCTGGAGCCCATGGGCGGCATGCTTATGCCCTCCGGCATGCATCCATGGATGAATCCGCGAAAGGAGACGAAACTCTGGCAGCACCGCTACCGCCGCGTATATGAAACCTATGACAGGATATTCAACTGCAGGAGGCACGGCTGGGCCAACCTCCAGAGCATGCATATCAATCTCTCCTTCTCCGGAGACCGTGAATTTGCCCGGCTGCACGCAGCAGTGCGCCTGCTCATGCCTGTCATTCCGGGCCTTGCCGCCAGCTCGCCCGTGGTGGAAGGAAAAGTAACGGGCATGCAGGACACCCGACTGTCATATTACGTCAGGAACCAGCGCAAGGTCCCGTCGGTGATGGGCAGCGTCATCCCCGAACCTGTTTTTACAAGGGCAGAGTACAGGGAAAATATTCTGGCAAAAATGTATGCCGATATTGCCCCATACGACACTGAAGGTATACTTCATCACGAATGGCTTAACTCCCGGGGCGCAATCCCCCGTTATGAAAGAAACGCCCTTGAAATACGTGTTGTAGATACGCAGGAATGCCCCCGGGCCGATATTGCCGTGGCAGAGTGTATTACGTCCGTCCTGAAACTGATCGTGGCCGAAAAGTGGGCAGGCCATGAAAAACAGAGAGCCTGGGGAGTTCGGGCATTGCTGCCGATGTTCCGGAAAACAATCCTCTACGGCGACCGCGCAGTCATCGATAATCAACGCTATCTCAGGATGTTCGGGTTTCCTGAATCAAAGGCCCGGGCAAATGAGTTATGGACTCACCTGATAGATGAGTCCCTGAGGCATCATTATATCAGGAGGGAATCTCTGGATATTCTGCGGATCATTGCTGAGGAGGGAACACTCTCTCGGCGTATTCTGGAGTCCCTCGGCAGTAATCCTTCACGGAAGCGGCTCAAGTCCCTTTATGAAAAACTGTGCCGGTGCCTCGCCGCGAACACTCCCTTTGTCAAATAAGCGCTATGAAATACTTGTATCCTGTGAACACGGCGGCAACCGTATTCCCCGGGAATACCTGCGTCTTTTCAGAGGCAGGAAAGCCCTTCTCGGCAGCCATAAAAGCTTTGATTCAGGCTCCCTGGATCTTGC
>JBFKMY010000095.1:0-8050 GCA_041629615.1 Thermodesulfovibrionia bacterium
ATTTGTCGCTGGTGAACGGTACCCGGAAATGAGATGGAAGGGTTCCGTGCACTGAAGCTTCTGCTGGATTGCATAGAGATAATCAAGGAGGCCGGTATTTATGGGTTTTACGGAACCGTTGTAATGGTCCCGGAAGATATGGTCTATTTCATTGAGGGCGTCCGCCATATAGTTCCCGTTTTTCCAGTAAACGACGTCAAGATATTCCTCTGTGTGGAGATTGTAAATGCAGAGGGCCCTTTCATCATATAAAAAATTATCTACTGCTGCAAAAGTCTTAACCGGGATGATGCCGGAAACAGCGGTAATCAGTCCTGATTTCAGTAATGTTCTGCGGCTGATAACCGGTATCAGAGTATTATCGTGTTTTTTATTTGCTTCTGTCATCCGTTCTGGTACCTTATAGACTTATATCGGTATGTTTTAACGCAAATTAAGTGCCAACTCATAACACTTTAATTTATAAGGACATTAATTGGCATTCAACAGCAGGCATACTGTCAGAGAGGCACGCTTTGTGTCAATTAACAGACATAATTGTGCTGCAACAGTGATCGTCAGCCATGCCTTCAGATGTCAGCACGCCCTCCCTTCCCAAACGTGTCATCCGAATTGCAACGGGATTGACATGATAATAATCCGGGACCAGCCAAGGAATTGTTTTTATCCATCCTTTCATGTCGATAATTCAGCTGCCTTTTTTTCATGTTCATTTATTGCTTTTTCCAGATCATCAAGTTTTTTAAAATCGGCCTTAAACCGTCTGTTTATATTCGTAAGCTTTTTTGATTTATACAGGTTTCTTATTTGTTCTCCCATTAATGTATAGAGCTTGTCCCGTTCAGCTTTCAAATTATGCAGCTCTATTTTAATCCGTGTACGTTCCGTTGCGTCCTTTGCATAGCGATGGACCTCTTCGGCTATGTCTTTAACTATATGCACCCCCCTGTCAGCGGCTTCGTGAATCCTATCCCCCAGTTTTTTCAGTTCGTCCCGTGTCGAATCGGTAAAATCGGTAAGTGCCATTGCTTCCATTGATGTTTCCACTTCATCCAGTGAACCCTTTTTCTTTTTTACTCCCGCTTTCTTTCGCGTGGTCTTGACCGGCGTCTTTTTTCTGGATTTTGTAGCAGCCATTTTCTCCTCCTGTTAATAATTATCGATGTGCATCTCTCTGAGTACAGTATATCAAATTTAACTTTCGGGGGTGCTGTGACAGCAGATAAAATGTTCCCCGTGAAATATTTATCACTGTCGGAGCAAATTGCACTCCCTCCTGTTTTGTTTTATAATTCGATAGTCACACACATCAGTACTTTAATACAATCAGGAGGTAAAATGAAGGCAACCAAGATTGTCCTGGCTGATAACGAAATTCCGGAGAAATGGTACAACATAATGGCTGACATGCCGAACCTTCCAAAACCGCCATTACATCCCGGCACGCAGCAACCTGTGGGCCCCGATGATCTTTCAGCAATATTCCCGATGGCGTTAATCGGGCAGGAAGTAAGCCGGGAACGCTGGATCGACATACCGGAAGAAGTGCTCGACATTTATTCCCTCTGGAGGCCTTCTCCACTGTACAGGGCACACCGGCTCGAGAAGGCACTTAAGACTCCTGCAAGGATATACTATAAATATGAGGGGGTAAGCCCTGCAGGAAGCCATAAACCCAACACCTCCATCCCTCAGGCCTACTACAACAGGCAGGCCGGAATAAAGCGGATCGCCACAGAAACCGGTGCAGGACAGTGGGGTTCTTCAATGGCCCTTGCAGGAAACCTTTTTGGTCTTGACGTTACTGTCTATATGGTCAAGGTCAGCTATAACCAGAAGCCGTACAGAAGGATCATGATGGAAACATGGGGCGCAAAGGTGTATGCAAGTCCGACCGATTTAACGGAGGCCGGGAAAAAGGCCCTGGGTGCTGACCCGGACAATCCGGGGAGTCTCGGCCTTGCCATATCAGAAGCTGTTGAAGACGCGGCAACCAGCAGCGATACAAATTATGCACTCGGCTCGGTCCTGAACCATGTCTGTCTCCACCAGACAGTCATAGGACAGGAAGCAATAAAACAGTTTGAAAGTATCGGCGACTACCCGGACATCATCATAGGATGCTGCGGGGGCGGGAGCAACCTCGCCGGTATTGGCTTCCCGTTTCTCCGTAATAAAATACACGGAAAGGACACACGGGTCATCGCCGTGGAACCGGCATCCTGTCCTACCCTGACAAAGGGTGAATTCAGATATGACTTCGGTGATGTGGCAGGACTGACCCCGTTTTTAATGATGTATACCCTGGGACATGATTTTATTCCTCCGGGAATTCATGCAGGAGGTCTCCGATATCACGCAGATTCTCCCCTCATCTGTCAGCTGTATCATGACGGCCTCATTGAAGCGCGGGCATATCACCAGACAGGTGTATTTGAGGCAGCATTGCAGTTTGCCCGGACAGAGGCCATAATCCCCGCTCCTGAAACAGCACATGCAATTAAAGGTGTCATTGATGAAGCAATTGCATGTCGGGAAGAGGGAAAAGAAAAAACCATACTCTTTAATCTGAGCGGCCACGGCTATCTTGATCTTCAGGCGTACGCCGATTTCATGGAAGGCAAACTCAGCGATTATGAATATCCGGAAGAAAAAATAAAAGAGGCCCTGTCAAAGCTGCCCGTAATTTAAGCATAGCTCATTCAATTCACAGGTCTATAAAGGCCACGGCCGTGCCGTGCCCCAGCATGAGCCTTTTTCACCTCCGGTATGATCCGGCCTTGATAAATTGACGTTTAAGAATATATGCTAACTTCATGGCATTTGTAATAGGATTGGCTGGTAAAGGCGGAACAGGCAAGACAACAATTGCTGCCTTGACCGTCCGTTACCTTATGGAAAAGAAAAAAAAGGCCGTCCTTGCTGTTGATGCTGACAGCAATAACTGCCTTAATGAAGCCCTTGGCGTTGATGTACACGCTACTATCGGGAAATTGCGTGAAGAATCCCTTGCAACGGTCCGCAGCGGGGCAGAACGCCCCGGAGGCATGAGCATGGAACAGATGTTTGACTACCAGGTCCAGCAGTCGGTCATTGAGGCAAAAGGATTTGATCTGATGGTCATGGGAAGGCCTGAAGGACCGGGCTGTTATTGCGCTGCAAATAATATTATAAGAAAGTACACTGACATATTATCGGAAAAATACCCCTACGTTGTAATTGACAATGAAGCGGGCATGGAACATTTAAGCAGACGGACAACACACAAGGTTGACCTGTTGCTTGTCATCAGCGACCCCACCAAGAAAGGCGTGCATACCGCAAACAGGATTAATCATCTTGTCGATGAGCTGCACCTTGAAATAGACCAGCGCACACTCATCATCAACAGGGTCTCCGATGAAAATTTCAAAACATTAAAGAACTGCGGTGAAGAACTTCCCTTTAAGAAAATATTCAACATCCCGGAGGATAAAAATATCTTTCATCTCGACATGGAAGGCAGACCGGTTTTTGACCTTCCTGCAGATTCAGTTGCTTTAACAACAGTTTTTACCATTCTGGATTCCGCCCATATTCCCTGAAACGTCCTCCACATAAACGCATTTGAATGTTAAATTATTTTAGTTGTAAAATTAAATAGAGCCGCGCTTCTTTCGGAACAGTACTCAGGAGGTAACCCCGTCATGACGGGGAACAGGAATCACAGGGAAGTTTTATGAGTATTATCAAAAATGATGAATAGCTAAGGAAGGTATCTAATGCCAAAAGCAGTTGCATTATATTCAGGAGGTCTGGACAGCACGCTCGCAATACTGGTTATGCAGAAGCAGGGTGTTGAAGTCACTGCAGTCACCTTCATGAATCACTTCGGTTGTGACATAAGTGATAAATCATCCTGTTCCAAAGACCCCTTTGCCGCATCTGAAAAATTCGGGTTTCAGGTAAAGCTTTCACATTTATCGGATAAGTTCTTGGAAATAGTAAAAAATCCAAAATACGGTCATGGCAGAAACATGAACCCCTGTGTGGACTGCAGGATCCTTATGTTGAGGGAGGCAAAGGAGTTTATGAATCTGACAGGAGCTGATTTTCTCATCACGGGAGAAGTCCTCGGGCAGAGACCCATGAGTCAGAGAAGAGACTGTTTCCCGAGGATAGACAGGGACGCCGGTGTAAAAGGACTTGTGGTAAGGCCCCTGTGCGGAAAGCTCCTGCCTGCTACAATTCCGGAGGAAAGGGGGCTGATCAGGAGGGACATGCTGTTTGATTTCAGCGGACGCACAAGAAAACCGCAAATGGCCCTTGCAGATGAATATGGTCTTACAGAATATCCTGCACCGGCCGGCGGGTGCCTCCTCACTGTTCCTCAATACTCCTGTAAACTGAAAGATCTCCTGGAGCATCAGAGAGACCCGGAATACAGAGACATAAATTTTTTGCGTGTGGGCAGGCATTTCAGAATATCGCGTGATTGTAAAATTATTGTAGGAAGAAATCATAAGGAAAATGAGGACATTAGATTACTTGCGAACTCAGATGATTATACGCTCAGGGCAATGGGCTGCGGGAGCCCGTTGACGGTAATCCTGGGGAAAACTACAGAGCAGGAGATTTCCCTTGCAGCATCCCTGTGCGCGCGCTATTCCGATGCAAAAAGACGTCCTGAAGTGAGGGTATTGGTCAGAAAGGGTGAGAGCCGCCATACCCTGACCGTTCAGCCTGCAAAAGATGATCTGATAGAGCACTACAGGATTGTCGAGACAACGAAACTACAACCTGACCTGTACCCCCTTTGACTTCAAATACTCCTTGGTCTCGCGTATTGAATATTCTCTGTAATGAAAAATTGAAGCGGCAAGTGCAGCGTCTGCTTTCCCCTCAACAAGACCCTGACGCATATGTTCAAGGGTCCCCACCCCGCCCGATGCAACAACAGGGATCGTTACTGCTTCAGATATGGTCCGTGTCAAATGTATATCATACCCGTCCTTCGTGCCGTCCCGGTCCATACTTGTAAGTAGAATTTCTCCCGCGCCAAGCTCTTCCATCTTCCCGGCCCACTTTACGGCGTCTATCTGTCTCATTTTTCTTCCTCCGTGGGTTGAAATTGCCCATACCGTACCGCCATTGGATGGAATTTTCAGACGGGCTTCGCCCAGAAACGGATCACTTAACCACAACTCCTCAGGCTCATAGATCATGTCGGGTCGTATCCTTTTGGCGTCAACCGCAACAACTATGCACTGGCTTCCAAACCTCTCCGATGCTTCCTTAATAAAATACGGAGTATGGACAGCCGTAGTGTTAATTGAAACTTTGTCACATCCCGCATTCAGCAGGTCCCGGATGTCATCAAGTTTTTTTATCCCGCCCCCGACTGTTAACGGCATAAATACATCATCAGCCGTTCTTGCAACAACATCCAGTATGATCTTCCTTTTTTCGTGCGATGCCGTTACATCAAGAAATACAAGTTCGTCAGCCCCCTCATCATCGTAAAACTTTGCGTTCTCAACGGGATCACCCGCGTCTGTAAGGTTCTGGAAATTAACCCCCTTCACAACCCTTCCGTCTTTGACGTCAAGACAGGGAACAATTCTTTTTGCCAACATTTATGCTGCTCCCTTTGCAACTGCAATTGCCTGCCTCAGATCAAGCGATCCTGAATATAATGCCTTGCCTGTTATGACTCCCCACAGGTCCCTGATCCGCATCAGTTTTTTTATATCATCCAGTCCGGACACTCCTCCCGAGGCTATTACCGGAATTGCAACGGCCTTAACCATTATTGACATCGCTTCAATATTGGGTCCGGTCAGCATTCCGTCCCTGGCAATATCCGTATATATAATTCCTGCTGCTCCGAGCTTTTCCATCCTTTTCGCAAACGTGACCGCATCCAGCTCAGTGACCTCAAGCCAGCCCTTAACAGCTACTTTTCCATCCCTTGCATCAATGCCAGCGAGAATTTTACCGGGGAAGGCTTCACATGCTTCCCTGATCATGTCCGGGTCCTCGGCTGCTGACGTTCCTATTATAATTCTGTCAACACCAAGCCTTATCAGAGCATTGATTTTATTTCTGTCCCTTATGCCTCCTCCAAGCTCGATAGGGATATGAATTGCTTTCCGTATCTCCCTGATTATATCCAGATTCTTCTGTTCACCCGTAAAGGCCCCGTCAAGATCAACTATATGGAGAAGCCGTGCACCAAGATCAACCCACTGCTTTGCCATTTCTGCAGGATCATCAGAGTACACTGTGACCTCTTCTTTTTTACCCTGAAGAAGCCTGACACATTTCCCGTCTTTAAGGTCTATCGCAGGAATTACAATCATGGGTTGAGTATATCAGAAGGGTTTTGCGTCAATCAATAGAGACCATTTCCATAACATCACAATTGCAGAGGGGCATCGGTGATGATGCCCCTCTTTGCTTTTCGTCCCGGTCAGTCTATGAAAGTCTCTACCACTTCATATGTCTGGTACCAGCCGTTCGTAACATGCCACTGCGTCTTCCACATCTTGTCCGGTTCTGCTGTTTCAATCTTTTTCTTTACCGCAAGCTTTTTCATATCTATGACATACACTGCATCATCACTGACATTATTCACAAATGCCTTCTCGTTGTCGCGTGTAAAGGCCACCCATTGTGCACCTTTCCCCTCACCCACAGGAAGATTCTTTACTACCTCATGCTTCCCGGCATCTATGAAGGTAATTACATTTTCGCCATACTGCCCGACAACAACGTATTTGCCGTCAGGGCTCATAAAGGGGTGTCCCGGTCCGCTGCCGCCGGCTGTCAGATGTGCAACACGCTCCTTTGTCTTGACGTCAAATACACATATACTGCTGCCTTTGTTTTCAAGGCCATTATTTGTGGCATATGCGAACCTGCCGTCGCGTGTAAAGGCGGTATGGTGCCCGTTCATCGGCTCTCCCGGTTTTGTCGCCAGGCAGAAGCTTGCCTTTGGACTGGTCACTGGAGGAGCCCCCATCTCCGGGATATCATAGATGACTATCTGCCCGCAGCCGACCTTCTTGCCTGCCTCATCTTCCACTGCATCCACTGCCACCCACAGTTCCTTATTGTCCTTCGTAGTGTTGAAATTGTGCGGATTTCCCTCGAGCCGGAGCCTTGCCACTTCCTTGCCCTCTATCGCGTCGATCACATGGGTAACATTATCTGCCCAGTTCGGGACAAGCAGGTGCCTGCCGTCCCTTAACCATGTGTTATGAGGATTGAGCACGCCCCGGTATGAATCGTTTTCAATGTCGATAAGTATACGATGCTTTACCAGATCGGAATATGTATCAATAATAGCTATAACAATTTTACCGTCCTCCGAGAACTTGTGTGCTACACCCACAAACGTGCCGTCATGGCTGACATAGGCATGGGCCGGCCGCGGCCCTGTAGGGATGTTCTTTATGTGCTTTCTCTCCACGATGTCTATCACCGAGGTAGTATACGATCCTGATGATGTATTGGCCACATAAAGTTTTTTCCCGTCAGGGGTGATCGCCCCCATCGAACCTCCGTATTCACCTGTTGCGACCCTCGCTACTATCTCTTCCTTCTGGTCATCGATGAACACGACGGTACCGTCCCCCCTCATGGCAATGACAGTTCCTGCGGTTGCTGTTCCCACAAGGAACAGCGCAAAACAGAATAATAATACGACTGCCTTCTTCATTATTTTACCTCCTTTCATTAGGTTATACAGTCCTAATACTACAAAAACATGGATTGCACAACCCCGGGTAAATTGTATATAAGTGTTTTTTATACCTGACGGTCATGAATATAAATATCGCTTATTGCCAACTCTGATTAATTATTTTTTTGGGATTGTGGATTTTGAATGAACTTGAATCCTCATTTTCAATCAGGATTGAAGCGTATATGAATTTTGAAGCGGCGCTGAAATTATTTAAACAAATGCTTATGAATACTTATGGATAAGCCATATGGTATTGATCAATGATTCAAGGAGAGTAACAACCCGGGCTCAGCAGTTACTTTGGCTTCTGCCCAATTTTTA
>JBFKMY010000096.1:0-8029 GCA_041629615.1 Thermodesulfovibrionia bacterium
CTCCTTCTTTGAGCAGGGAAGTCTCGCAGGGGAGAGAAAGCGGAACGTCAGTCATGATCTCGAAACATTCAGTATTTGTAATCCTGTTTGGCTGGTTACTCGCGGGAGCGTATGTCTATTATGATTATACTTATCATCAGGGATATACTTTCGATCATTTTCTCTCTGCCGGCACTCCTGGAGATATTTTCTTCCATGTAATAATACTCATAACAATCACAGGTGCTCACATAACCGGCCATCTGATAAATGTGCGCAAAAAACTGCTTATAAAAACCATCGATTCTGAGAAAAAGCTGAAGCATGCTGCACATGAATGGATGGTCACCTTTGATTCAATTCCCTATGGTATCATGCTTACTGATCCCGGCTGGAACATCATCAGGGCAAATAAATATATTGCGGATCTTTACGGCATTCCTGTAAAAGAATTAATTTCAGGCTGGAAATGTCATGAATTAATCTGTGATAAAAACAGGCCCGCGCGTGAATACCCCTGCTCCGGGATGGACAGCACATATCAGACAGCATCCCATGAATACTATGATCACGAGCGGGGAATCATTTTTCATGAGAGCATTACTCCAAAGATAAATAAAGACGGCAAGCTTTCCTCCTATATTCATGTGCTTATTGATATTACGGATGTCAAGGAAAAAGAAACCAAGTTGATGCGGTCAAAGGACGCGTTTTTCAATATGCTGAAGGACCTCGATTCTGCCTATAAGGAGCTTAAAGAAATCCACAACAGCCTTATTATAACTTTTTCAAACATCATCGATGCCAAGAGCTCCTGGACAAGAGGGCATTCAATAGATGTCGCCAATTATGCCATCGCCATAGCCAGAGAAATGGGACTGGATGACCGGGACATCGAAACCCTCAGAACAGCGGCACTCTTGCACGACATCGGAAAAGTCGGCACCTATGATATTATCCTGGATAAGCCTGACAAACTTAATAATGAAGAGCGTGATTTAATCAGATTTCATACTGTGAAAGGACAGGCAATTCTCAGTCCTATTAAGGGATTCAAGAGTATCATCCCCATTGTACGGTCCCATCATGAACGGGTTGATGGAACAGGATATCCTGACGGCCTTACAGGAGACCATATACATCCCCTTGCTAAAATACTCTGTGTGGCCGATTCCTATGATGCAATGATTTCAAACAGACCGTACCGTCATTCACAGGGCAGGGATTATGCAATGACCGAACTAAAACGCTGTTCGGGAACGCAGTTTGATTCAAACGTTGCAGGCGCTTTTTTAAGTATACTGGGCCGCGCTCCCGGTGATTCCTCTGCAGTCTGAGGGAGATGGTACTCTCCTTCACTGCTGCACTTGACCATTGTGCTGATATTTCCGATAATACCTGTACCGTAGGACCAATGCAGAGTCTCTCATATCTTGCAAACGTAAACATACCGGATCATATATGACACGCAACAAAAATACTGTCGGAATACTTCTGATAAATCTCGGCGGACCCGATTCTCTCAAGGCGGTGAGGCCCTTTCTCTATAATCTTTTTTCTGACAGAGACATCATCAGACTCGGCCCCGCCCTTTTGCAGAAGCCGATTGCATGGCTGATCTCTACCCTTCGCGCAAAAAAAACAGAAGGAATGTACAGCCAGATCGGCGGTAAGTCGCCCATATTAGATATTACAACTGCGCAGGCAGAAGCACTCGAACAGGCGCTCAATCAGGAGTCATGGAGCGGGGGCAGGGAACCGGCAGCGATCTTCAAAACATATATCGGAATGCGCTACTGGCATCCTTTCATGAAAGAAACTGTACAGAAAATCTGCGCTGACGGCATCAGGGAGCTTGTTGTATTAAGTCTCTATCCTCACTATTCAAAGGCAACAACAGGATCTTCTGTTGCGGATTTCAAAAAAGCTGTCGCAGGCAAAGATATACATGCTCACTACATAGAACAGTGGCCTGATTTTCCGGCTTATATTGATGCATTGGCTGAATTAATAGCCCGCGGGCTCTCTGAATTTGACGGCACTGACGTGGACATTCTCTACAGTGCTCACAGCCTCCCTCAGTCATTTATTGATGAGGGGGACCCCTATCTTGATCATATCAAACTGACTGTGGATAAATTAAATACACGACTTTCCGCGCCACCCCATGGCATCAGCGGGATCACATCACACCTGTCCTTCCAGAGCAAGACAGGTCCGGTGAAATGGCTTGAACCGTCAACGGAAGAAACGATTACACGCCTTGGACATGAAAAATGCAAAAACCTTCTCATTGTGCCCATAAGTTTTGTCTCGGATCATATTGAAACGCTGTATGAAATTGATATCCTTTACAAAGAGCTTGCGGAAAATCACGGGATACATCTTAAGCGATGCAAGGCCCTCAATACCTCAAAAAATTTCATTCAGGCGATGAGGGACCTGGTCCGGTCAAAAATATCGTAAGTTAATTGTGCTGTTGCCGTGGCAGCCCTCTAAAAAACCGGGAACCATAAAGGCATCGTGCTACACAGTGAGGTCTACCAGTAACCCCTTTGTCCCGAGCATATCTTTTACCGTATCCTCAGTCCGTTCCAGAGTATTGAGTATTTTTTCCAACAGACCATCGTCGTCTTTGCTCTTCCTTCCAAAGAACAGTTCGTTGACGGAAAAGCCGTCACTCGTTAATTTCCGGACCAGATCGTTCCTGTCCAGGCTGGAAAAATCAAAAACATTCTGGATGATGTTTTTGAAATCGAACGTTATTCCAAACCCTGATTTCAGGACATCACTTTCCGAGTCAAATGCAGAAGAAACGGCTGACTGCAGATCGCTCCGCATATTGGCAATGAATTCCGACAGAGGACTGTCCGGCGCCGGAGTAATTTTTTTCTCACTGAAAAGGGAACTGAATGCCTTTGCTGCTTCTTTTATATCATCGGCGATTATTTCTGCATGGACTTTTGTCATGGTTCTCCTGCCTGCCGTTCCCTGGACACCCGTGCGCGCTGTTGCTTCATAAGTAGCCGGAATGATACCGAGCGCCTCGAATAAACCGGTCCCCCCGCTGTTCAGGACGAGGTCGGCGTTGACATCATTGGAAACGATGGAAAAAATGTCCGGTGACTCAAACAAACGCGCCGTCACCTCTGCTGCTGAATTGTTTATCCTGTCTATCACGTCATTGAGGGAATCAGCGTTTACATCAAGGGAGATTGCCGTCCCGTTTATAAAGAACGTCCCGCTCTGGACAGAAGCAAAACGGGGAATCTGGGCCAGCGGCATGTCAGGGTCCACATCTGTTCCGGGAACCGTAACAGCAGTGTCCAGTTTCATGGCTGCCACAAAGCCCGACGTGTCATTGCCCAGAGAAATCGTGGCAGCTGATCCGGGTGTATTCTGTGTTATGACAACTTTTTCATTGAGTGAATCAAATGTAGCGGTCACGCCGGCAGCAGACTGGTTGATCCGGGCGAGCACATCATTGATGCTGTCGCTTGCATACACGTCAATCATCACGCCGTTGAGCTCAAAAGAACCATCGGTCACCGTAAATCCGGCCTCCAGGTTGGGGCTGTTGTTCCCGGTCCCGTTAAATGGCTTTGTTGGATCTACAACACTGCCGATCGTGTCATTAAAGGTCAGTGTAAAGGTATCGCCCTTGAGGAGTTCGCCATCGCCCATAGAAAAAATAATCCCGTTTGACAATGTGTACTGTTTATCAATCGGATCATTATTTTTAATATCGATCTTTTCGAGAAAGACCCCGTCAGGGTCATAGAGCTTGACAGTAAGATCAGTTGCACCGTGCGTCCCTCCCTTATCTACAACGAAACTGAATGTCCCTGTCCCGTTGGACCCGTCATAGGTGCCGTCAAGGGTGACCTGGGCGTTGGAAAAAAGGCCGTTCCAGGCAGGTGCATATCCGCTGAAAGATGTCGGTGGTGAGTCAGAGACATCAAGAGTAAAGGTGTCCGTTTTAATAAGGTCACCGCTGCCGAGGGTCAGCGTCAAGCCGTTTGAAAGGGTATACTGCTGATCAACAGGATCATTTTTGCGAATATTAATGTCCTCAATAAATGAATCATCAGGTGCATAAACCCTTATCTTCAGATCATCCAGACCGTGGGTCCCTTCCCTGTCGACTCTGAATGTCAGCGTACCGTTTCCATTGGAACCGTCATAGGTTCCATCGATTGTTGCCTGGGCATCAGAAGTCCCCAGCCCTCCCCAGGGTGGCTGGTAACTGTTCAAGTCCGTAGGCGCCGCCTCATATACATCAAGGGTAAAGGAATCTACCTTAAAAATGTCTCCTGCTCCCAGGGTGAAGATAAGTCCGTTTGACAGGGTATACTGCTTATCAAGAGGGTCATTCCTGGAGATATTGATATTCTGGATAAAGGAACCATCAGGGGCATAGACCCTTAGCTGCAGATCGTCCACGCCGTGGGTGCCTTCGTTGTTTACCTGAAACGTCAAAGTACCCGTACCCTGATCGCCATTATATATTCCTGATATGCCTGCCTGCGCAGTCGATACAGCATTCCAGACAGGGCTGGCAGGATCAAATGACGGGGGAAAGGTGTCATCAATATTAACCGTGAAATAATTTTGTTTGATCAGATCCCCCCGGTCCAGGGTTAGGGTAAGGCCATTCGACAGGGAATAGACCTTGTCAAGTGCGTCATTCTTATTAATGTCTATATCCATAAGAAAAGAATCATCAGGGGCATAGACCTTGACTCTCAAATTATCCAGACCGTGGGTACCTTCTCTGTCAACCCTGAATGTAAGCGTTCCTGAACCGTTGGACCCGTCGTAGGTCCCTCCTATCGTGGCCTGTGCCGAAGACAGGGTCCATCGCGGTTCAAAGGTTTCATACGATGTCGGAATAGTATTGATCTCTTCGGTAGACTGCAGAATGGAAAAGGTAGAGGAATTTATCAGGTCGAGGTCAGAGGATGATAGTGCCCTGGCAGGCTGAGCAGGTTGATATGATCTTGCTTTACTATAAAGCCGTAAGGGATTCTGGATCGCCTCAAGCGCCTTTCTCATCTTGAGGACTTCCTTGTAGATGAATTGAATCTGCTTTCTCAGCTCTGCTTCAGATCCTGGTTCTGATGCAGCCCGCTTTGATGCAGAACCAAAACTGATCTTGAAATTCTGAAAAGGAGACCATCCTAATCCGTTAATCTGCAATCCCTGCCTCCATCAATCCTTTATTCAATTCTTTAGTTACTTATCGGCATAAATGTTAAAAACTTTAACATTTTTAATCATTATATGTTCTTATTGTTAACATTTAATGCACGCTCTATTTTCTTCCTGCATAGCGCTAAATGTAGAAATCATATATAATAACACGAACAAAAATGGCTATGTCTTTGTATTTTATAATTATTTTAAACCGATCATAAAAGAAAAAATCCTTTCTGACCTGAAATCATACGCAGTTTGACAGCTGCAAAAACCGGAACTGTCTCACACAAGCAGCTTAACGGTGTTTATGATATTAAGAATAATGATATTTTCTGCGGTTAGACAAATAAATGATTGCACATTTTAACAACATATGGTAATTTTTTATACAAAACTTAAAATGTCAGGTTGCTAATGAAGAGAATTGCCATTATCGGCGGAGGAATATCAGGCTTATCACTTGCCTGTTTACTTGTGAGCGGGAAACCGGATTTAGACGTTGCGGTCCTGGAAGCTGACAACAGGGCCGGCGGCAAGATATGGACCGATAAGGCGGACGGGTTTCTCTGCGAAAAAGGGCCCAACGGCTTTCTCGACAATAAACCGAAAACACTGGAATTATGCAGCAGCCTCGGCATTGAGCCGGTGAGAAGCAATGAAAATTCAAAAAAACGCTTTCTGTTCTCTGATGCACGGCTGAAGGAGCTTCCCGTATCTCCTCCGGCCTTTCTGAAATCCGATGTCCTTTCCTGGGGGGGCAAGCTGCGAATACTTCTCGAACTCATCGCAAAGAAGGGGCCTGAAGATGAAACTGTAGCGGAATTCATCATTCGGCGGCTGGGGAAAGAAGCACTGGACAAACTCATTGACCCCATGTGTTCCGGGATTTATGCAGGGGACCCTTATACTATGAGTATAAAGAACTGCTTTCCCCGTATAAAGGAACTTGAACAGGAATACGGGAGTCTTATTAAAGCGCTCATAAAAATACGCAGGCAGAAAAAACTGGAACGTTCTTCTCAGGCCGGTAAGGAAAGCTCCGGGGTTTCTACTGCACCCGGAGGAACGCTGACGTCATTTTATAATGGTGCGCAGACAATGAGCGATGCCCTTTCGGAAAAACTGGGCGGCAGATTAAAGCTCGGCGTATCTGTTCACGGTATATTTAAAAACAACGGCTCCTACAGGATCAGTACGTCACAAAACGATGTTGATGCCGATATCGTAGTCCTTGCGTCACCTGCGTACGCATCATCAGCAATAGTGAAAGATCTTGACAGCGAGATGTCAAAAGCACTCTCTCACATCCCTTATCCTCATGTATCAGTAGTGTGTTTCGGTTACAGGAAAGACCATCTGACCCACGCATTAAACGGATTCGGTTTTCTGGTACCACATACAGAGCAGAGGAGGATTCTCGGCACACTGTGGGATTCAAGTATATTCCCCAACAGGGCTCCGGAGGGACATGTGCTGTTAAGGACCATGATCGGCGGGGCGCGGTCTCCAGAAATGGCCGCATTTGAGGACGATAAACTTGTCGATATTGTGTTCAAAGAATTAAAACCCGTCCTCGGCCTGAAATCAGATCCTGAACTGGTAAAGATTTACCGATGGGACAGGGCAATCCCCCAGTATGTTCTCGGACACAGCAACATCCTTGGCATCATTGATAAAAGGCTTGAAAGATATCCCGGTCTTTATCTTACCGGCAATTCATACCGGGGCATCGGCATCAATGACTGCATAGAAAACAGCTACAGGATTGCTGATGAAATCCTCACAACGCTCCGGGACTCATAAGAAATAAAGAAGATGCTATCGCAGGATACAGGGCATTAACAGGAACCTGTCTTTGGAATCGCGGTCAATGAATGTCAGTGTTAGCGATACTAAGAGGGTGCTCCTTTATTGCCAGTTGAAACTCCTTTATAAGTAAAACGTTTTTCCTTATAGATGTCACAGGATTCAAAATATTTACTACAGTAATAAACTGTTTTCTCTATGTCCTGACTGCCCATTTTCAGACAATAGCAATTACGTAAAGGATCCCGGACAAAAGGGCATAATTTTCGCTCCATGGGCGCATGTAGCAGCATTTCTCCTCCTATTGTTTTTTCATATCACAAATAGTC
Source organism: Thermodesulfovibrionia bacterium (assembly GCA_041629615.1). Lineage (GTDB taxonomy): Bacteria > Nitrospirota > Thermodesulfovibrionia > UBA6902 > UBA6902 > JBFKMY01. Next base: position 7,314 of record JBFKMY010000096.1, read on the forward strand.
AATAAACAATCTTTTCAAGATTTATGCCTGAAGGCGTCAATACAATGGATCTCAATTTTTTTCTTTTTTAATAAATAGTTAGATCGTAACAGCATAAGACGGGGATATCTTAAGGAGAGTATGAAAATGGCTGTGCACAGCGAAAAACTGTGTCACGGTTGTGTCGTGACACAGTTTGCCTGGGCCTCAGTGAACGCATCATCACCAGCGGTCTTGACACCTTCATAATAGACATCTGCTGCTGTCAGACAGGCGCTCCTTTCCGATTGCTCACTGTCAGATGGATAGGTAGTTTCACAAACACTTGTCATATCGCTTAAAAAAGCCTCATCACAAGATTCCTTGGTCACACCGCACGTATCATAACACTGGTCATGATTGTCACAGGCCCCGGTAAAATTTACATCCCAGAATTCATCCCTGACCAGCTTTGTCGTCCAGCCGCTTCCACAGCCTTCTCCGGAAGTATCAATCCCGGAGCCATTTTCATCACTGCCGCATCCCTGCAATGCAACCACAAGAGCAAGGATTAGTGTCAACTGTTTAATAGTAAGCATCTGTCCTCCCTACTGCCGGACCGGATGGGCTATCCTGAATCCCATACAGACCGCACGTGCACCCGCTACGTTCCAGTAACGGCTCGTTGTACGGGCAGTATCAGGCTCGAGGTCCCATGCTCCGCCGCGAAGAATTTTATATTGGCCCCTGTCCGGTCC
>JBFKMY010000097.1:0-7882 GCA_041629615.1 Thermodesulfovibrionia bacterium
AGGGTCCTCGGCATTGCTTACTCTACAATGTGCGAGAAAGTAAAAAAATATAAAATTGATATCTGAGATCAGGAACTGAATCAGTCCCGATGATCTGAACGGGAAAGAAGTTATCGTATGTATGCCTCAGTCACGTATCTGCGCATCATACGGTGCGTATTGAAGTAATACGCATTTTTACCGATGGCATTCTGCATCATCCGTACCCACATTTTACGGTCATTATAATAAAGCGGAATTATCGTTTTTTCAAGTTTGTAATAGAGGTCTTCTGCATCAATTTTATTCATATTGTTGTCGGGTGTTATCTCTTTCGGTGCCGGGCCGATTGACCATCCCGTAAATCCTTCAATATGCCCCTCGATCCACCATCCATCAAGCACGCTGAAGTTCATCACCCCGTTATGGGCGGCCTTCATGCCGCTCGTACCGGATGCCTCCAGAGGCCTCAGCGGAGTATTTAACCAGATGTCCACTCCTGATACGAGCTTCAGGGCAATATCCATCCTGTAATTCTCTATAAAGACAATCTTGATCTTTCCCTTAAACTGGTCTTTATATGAAAATATCTTTTCAATTAATTGCTTGCCAACCGTGTCTTTTGGATGGGCCTTTCCCGCGTAAATGATCTGGATTTTTTTTGATCCTATGGTTTCAAGTCTTTTCAGGTCTGAAAATAAAAGGTCTGCCCTTTTGTAGGCAGTGGCCCTTCTTGCAAACCCTATGGTAAGCGTATCATAGTCCATAGCAGCGTCTGACAGGGTATTTACATAATCGATCAGTTCTTTCTTTGCCTCAACATGTGCTCCCCAGAGTACGTCGTCGGGAATGACGCCGATTCGTACAAATATTTCAGGTTCATTTGCCCATCCCGGAAGATAGGTGTCAAATACCTTTTTCATGCTTTCACATGTCCACGTAAAGGAATGCACCCCGTTTGTAATGGCATTGATCTGATAGCCCGGGAACATGCTCTGTGAAACCTCACCATGTTTTTTTGCTACGCCATTTACAAAGTTGCTCAGCTTGAAGCCGAGGAGCGTCATATTAATATGCTTCTCGCCCGCCAGCTTCTTCATGATATTTTCAGGGAAATAGTCTCTGAATACTTTTTTGAATAATTCATAGGAAAATTTGTCGTGTCCTGCCTCAACAGGAGTGTGGGTCGTAAACACACACAGGTCCCTGACGGGCTCGATGTCCCATATATGGTCTTCGTCCCAGACGGATTCAATGTCTTTTTTGAATTCATGGAGCAGTTCCAGAGTCAGAAAGGCAGCATGTCCTTCATTCATGTGATACTTCTTGATCTCAAATCCAAGTTTTCTAAGCATTCTCACGCCGCCGATGCCAAGGATAATCTCCTGTTTTATTCTGTAACTCTCATCTCCACCATACAAATGGTCTGTTAATGTTCTGTCTTCGGCATTGTTTCCGGGAACATTTGTATCCAGATAAATAACAGGAACACTGCCGCCTCTGGGACTTATAACAAAATAGACCCATGCCTGAACAAGGACTGGTCTGCCTTCAATAGTGACCGATACTTTTTCAGAAGGTTGTTTCATCAGCGTCGACGGGTCCCACTCTACGGGATATTCTTTCTGGTGTCCGCTGCGGTCAATTTCCTGGCGGAAATATCCCTTACGGCTGATGAGCGTGACAGCAACAAAGGGAAGGATCAGGTCTGCCGCTGATTTTACCGTATCGCCGGCAAGTATTCCAAGCCCGCCGGAATAGGTAGGGATTTCATCCCGTAATCCGATCTCCATGGAGAAATATGCGATTTTCGGCTCAGTAATATGTTGTTCCAGAATAGACATGGCGTGTTATTATACCAGATTTTATGATTCAAGGTGACGTGGTCGACCCATCATGATTTCAAATAGAACAATCTCTTTTTTTCCTCGAATCGTTCTATGGCATATCTCAGCATAGTTCTCGGCATATTTTTGTAATACTTTAACAGGAACTGTTCCTCTGCATCCTGGTTTCTTTTCCCCACTTCCCTCAACATCCATCCAGCGGCCTTATGAATCAGATCGTGTTTATCATGTATGAGAATTTCAGAAATACGGAATGTGTCTTTAAATTGATTGTTTTTTATAAACTGATATGTTGTCAGGATTGCCATTCTTCTTTCCCACAGGTTTTTTGACCTGACCAGTCTGTAAAGGAGAGATCGGTCTTTATCCAGCAAATAATCTCCTAAAATCTTTTCTGCGGTAAGATCGACTAAATCCCAGTTGTTAATGTGCTTTATATTTTTCAGATAAAAGGCATACACTTCCTTCTTGCCCTTAGCATCTGCCTTCTGGTACCTGTTGACAAGAATGAGCAGCGCGGTCAGTCTGTGCTCGTGGACAGGACTGGAGAGGAGTTTTTGAAGGTCTTCAAGGGACATCCCGGAATACCTTTTCGCTATCCTTCGCTGCAACGGGACAGTAATTCCGAGAAAAACGTCTCCCTCGCCATATTCACCTTTTCCGGTTTTAAAAAACCGGGAAAGGATTTTCGCTCTCTCCGGACTGGCAACAGTATTCAGATCTGCCTTAACTTTGTTAATCACAATTCAGGGATATCCTATCAACAGGATTTTCTTTTGTCAAAACAACAACAGCATCATTGTACAACAGGACCGGAGGGGCCGGAACGATATCATTTAATCACCTTAATTATGCTACAATACACCGTGTTTATGGAGAGTACAGGAGGATATAAATGGATATTCAATCATTTGTTCTAAAAAAGGCACAGGAAGCAAAGGAAGGTTCACGGGCCATAGCAAAGGCTTCTTCAGGGCAGAAAAACAGCGCATTAATAAAAATGTCGGAAGCGATTAAAAAGAAAACCGCGGAACTGCAGAGGGAAAATAAAAAAGACCTTGCGGAGGCAAAAAAGAAAGGTCTATCCAGTGCCATGATCGACAGGCTTACGTTGACGGCAAGGGGAATTGACGATATGGCCCGGGGGATTGCGGAGATTGCGGCCCTGTCCGACCCGGTGGGAGAGATCACAAAAATGTGGCAGCGGCCGAACGGTATGACCGTGGGCAGAATGCGGGTCCCTCTCGGCGTAATTGGAATAATTTATGAATCAAGACCGAATGTAACCGCCGATGCTACCGCACTGTGCCTTAAGGCAGGCAATGCAGTTATTCTCAGGGGAGGATCGGAGGCGATACATTCAAACAGGGCAATAGTAAAGATATTAAGAGGAGTTGTCAAAAAAGAAGGGATTCATGAGGGGGTGATTACTTTTATTGATAACACGGACAGACAGGCTGTTATGGAATTGTTAAAACTTGAAGGACTGATTGACGTGATCATTCCCCGGGGCGGTGAAGGGCTTATACGGGCGGTTACAGAGAATTCCCGTATCCCCGTGCTTAAACATTATAAAGGCGTCTGCCATGTTTTTGTTGACCGTGATGCTGACCTTCAAATGGCTGAGGACATCTGCTTTAATGCAAAGGTCCAGCGTCCCGGCACCTGCAATGCGATGGAGACAATGCTTGTAGATGAAAGGATTGCCGGGAAGTTCCTCCCTGCCATGATCAGGAGGTTCACGAAAGCAAAGGTTTTGCTTAAAGGATGCCCGGGGACGAGAAGGATTGACAGGTCCCTGGCCGCTGCAAGTGAAGATGATTTTTATAAAGAGTACGTTGATTTGATATTAAACGTCAGAGTGGTAAGGGACATTGATGCGGCAATAGACCATATTGCAAAATACAGCTCTGCACATACAGAAACAATCGTGACAAAAGATTACAGCAAGGCAATGAGATTTTTACGGGAAGTTGATTCTTCTTCTGTGTTCGTAAATATATCGACGCGATTCAGTGATGGATTTCAATTCGGACTTGGTGCTGAAATGGGGATATCAACAGACAAGATTCATGCCCGCGGACCCATGGGGCTTGAGGAACTTACCTGTACGAAATTCATTGCACTGGGGAATGGACAGATCAGGAGTTAGGTGCGGGCGTATAAATATAAGGCGTCCTATATATTAAATTATTCCAAATGAAATTAGGCATTTACGGTGGAGCATTTAATCCGGTACATTATTGTCATCTGAGGACGGCACAGGATGTGTCGGACATGCTTTTTATTGATAAAATCCTCTTTGTCCCCTCAGGGAAGACACCCTTTGATAAACCCGATCTTGCAAAAGCATACCACCGCCATGAAATGGTGAAGGCAGCGATAAGAGGCAGTCGGCATTTCGAAGTTTCTGATATAGAAGTCAAGAGGAGGGGGAAATCCTATACTGTTGATACTATCAGGACATTGCGGAGCATTTACCGGGGCTGTGACCTGTTTTTCATTCTCGGTATAGACGCTTTTCTTGATCTTGCCGGCTGGAAGCAGCCTGATATCCTCATTGATCTTGCTGATCTGGTTGTCATATCAAGGCCGGGCTTTACGTTCACAGACCTTTCATCATCATCCTATCTTAAAACGGTGTCCGCAAAAACATTGAGAGACCTCGATTCAGGGAAGATGGACCTGTTTTCTTTCAGTATTTCCTCACGCCATTCATGTCATTTATGCGTTGTTACGGCACTTAATATATCGGCATCGCATATCAGGAACCTTGCATCATCCGGGAAATCAATAAAATATCTCTTGCCTGATTCCGTAAAATCCTATATAATTTCAAATAAATTATATAAAGGGGAACCGGCAAAAACACGTGAAAAAAAGGGACGAATATAGTGTCCCAATTCCCGTTTTCTCTGTGGAAGGGAGCGTCTTTTCGTTAATAATTTGAAAAAAAGAGCAGTAAAAGCTGCTGAACTGGCCGTTAATAAGAAAGCCAAAGATACGGTTGTGATCGAGTTAAAGGATCTTTCGTCAATTGCGGATTATTTTGTAATCTGCTCAGGAGAAAATCGAGCACAGGTAAAGGCCATCGCAGAAGCAATTGACGATTACTTTTCAGGAAAAAAGATTTTCCCCATCGGGAAAGAAGGGATGGATTTCGCCCGCTGGGTATTGCTGGATTATGGGGATATAGTGATCCATGTTTTTGACGATGAAACGAGGGGGTACTACAATCTGGAAAAATTCTGGATGGATGCGCCCAGGATACCTCTCGAGAATCAATAGTAGTGCGCGGCCTATGACGGCGACAGTGTATAATTAATGGAAATAATTAAGAAGAGGGGCTAAACACATGGCAAAACTTACTGTTTTTTTCCTGATACTGTTTCTTGCAGTGCTGAGCCTGCTTGCATTCTTTAACAAAGGGTCTGTCAGCGTAACGGTCTGGAAAGGCATTACGTTTGAAGACATTCCGATCATTGCCCTGATTTTCATATCCACTGCCATCGGAATTGTCTCAATGCTGCTCATTACCATGCTCAGGGATGCCAGGCGCCGTATAGAGAACTGGCAGGTCCAGCGCCGGCATAAAAAGGAATCAGACATACTTGATTCCTATGCAAAAGGGCTGGAAGCTTTTTATGCCGCCCGCTATGATGATGCTGATGCGCTGTTTTCCTCGGTCCTGGAATATGACCCCGCGCATGTGAACTCTCTCCTGCGAATGGGAGATATGGAGTTCAACAAGGGGGAATTTAATAAGGCTGAAACATATTACCTGAAGGCAAAAGAGGCAAAACCGGCAAGCGTGGAAGTGCTGCTCTCTCTTGAGAAAACGGCTGAATCACGGGAGAAATGGCAGGAGGCGATTCAATATCTGGATACTATTCTTGATAGTGATAGTGAAAACACCATGGTCCTTTATAAGAAACGGAACATCCATGAAAGAAACGGGAAGTGGGAAGAACTGATGGATGTGCAACTCAAAATTCTCAAGTGCAAGCTGACTCCGGAGGAAGAAGAGCAGGAAAACATGAACCTCCTCGGCTATAAATACGAACTGGGGCGCCACTATATTAAAGCGGGGACCGTTGATAAGGCCATAAAAAACCTCAAGAGTATCATTAAATCGGATAAACATTTTACCGCGGCATATCTCTCTCTTGCCGATGCGTACTGGAAGGATGGGAACAATAAGGAAGCACGGGCTGTTTTAATGAAAGGATTTGAAGAATCATCATCGATTGCCTGTCTCGTCCGGCTTGAGGACAATTATATAGATGAAGGCGAGCCGGGGACGATCATCGATATTTATCAAAAGGCCATTCAGAAAGACGAGAAGAACCTGAACCTCCAGTTCTTTCTTGCAAAATTATATTACCGGCTTGAGATGATAGATTATGCGTTAGATACAATTAATGCGGTCGATACAACGACCTTTGATTCTCCTGAGTTGCACGCGCTTCTCGGCAGTGTTTATGAAAGGCGCTCTGAGTACGAGAAGGCAGCGGATGAATTCAAAAAGGCTTTCAACGCTGAACATCTCCTGGTGCCATACTGTTGCTCGAACTGCAACCATGTATCCGATGACTGGTCAGGGAGATGCCCTGAATGCAAGAGATGGAATACCTATATTCTTGATATCAATGAAATCTCCAAGATCCAGAAAAGACAGAGTAGTTCTTGACACAAGCCTGTTTGTAAATCCTGACGTGAGAAATGACTTTGGTGATTCTCCTGCTGAAGCAATAAAAGGATTTCTTGCAATTGCCGAACACATCGAAGAGATCGAATTTTATATGCCGTCTTCGATCTTTGCAGAGCTTTTAAATTTTGTAGACCAGAGAAGAATCCCCGGCAGTTTTCTGGCGATAATGAATCAAAAATCCCCAAGCAAACATGAATTGACCTGTCCTGCCTTTTTTCTCTATGAACTGATTGAGGACATAAGAGACAGGATTAATAAAGGCCTTCGCATTGCCGAAAAGGCCGTGAGAAGTGCAGGAAAGAGTGATGAGCGGGAGGTTATTCAGGGGATGAGAAAAAGCTACAGGGAGGCGCTGAGGGAAGGAATAATTGACAGCAAGGAAGATGTGGACCTGATACTGCTGGCAAAGGAGCTTGATGCCCTGCTCGTCACGGTAGACCATGGCGCCATAAAGTGGGCTGAAAAACTGGGTATACGGTGGCTCCTGCCAAATAAATTTAAAGATTATCTGCTCAGTTTTATTGTTGATAAAAAAAAGCAGCAGGAAGCGCAGAGGCTATAATAAAATGCGGACCGTTTTTTTGAACATTGTGATTTTACTGACGGCCCTTATGTCAGTTTCAGCATCTCCTGATGACGGTCAAGATATTCCGCTCTCTGATAATATGGTGTTCGTGAAAGGCGGTTGTTTTGAGATGGGGGATATTTTCAGAGATGTGCCTTCCAGTGAGAAACCTGTTCACAGGGTATGTGTTGATGATTTTTATATAGGAAAACATGAAGTGACGGTGGGGGAGTTCAGGTCTTTTGTGAAGGAAACGGGATACAGGACCGAGGCAGAACAGCAGGACGGATGCCATAGCTGGGTAGGGGACGGGACCGAGAAAAAAATAAAGGAACACTACTGGGACAACACGGGTTTTCCGCAGACGGACCGGGACCCGGTAGTATGTGTGAGCTGGAACGATGCATATGCCTATATTCAGTGGCTGAATAATAAGGCTGGCAGGAATTTCAGGTTTCTGACCGAGGCGGAGTGGGAATATGCTGCAAGGAGCGGGGGAAAGAAATATCAATACAGCTGGGGCAATGGAGAACCTTCAGGAAATATCGCAGATGAGTCAGCATTGAAGGAACTCTCCGCGCTGAGTATCTGGAAAGGATACCGGGATGGCCATGCCTTTACAGCGCCGGCAGGAAGTTTCAATGCGAATGAACTTGGTATATATGATATGTCGGGGAATGTATATGAATGGGTTTCAGACTGGCAGGAGGATAATTATTATGCTAACAGCCCTGCATACAATCCGGGTGGACCGGACAGGGGGCATTATAAAATTCTTCG
>JBFKMY010000098.1:0-7842 GCA_041629615.1 Thermodesulfovibrionia bacterium
CTACGAAGGGAACGCTTTAGAAAAGACGAAACTTCAGGGGGAACAGTTTATCTTTTAAATGTCTTGCATTTTTTTCAATTAAATGCATCCGGGAGTTGCTAAATTTTTGTTATCTTGATCTTCTCAATCTTCTTCCCGTCCATCTCAAGGATGAGAAACCTGAGGTCATGATAGCGCAGCTGCTCGCCTGTTTTGGGAAGATGACCGAATAATCCAAACAGGAAGCCGCCTATGGTGTGAAACTCCTCGCTTTTAATTTCCGTTTCAACCAGTTCATTAATCTCATCCAGTCCTGCGGAACCGGTAACGACAAAGGTGCTCTCATCAAGCACCTCCACCTCTTTCTCCGCTTCAATGGCCTCGAATTCATCCTGAAGTCCTCCCACTATCTCCTCTACAATGTCTTCCAGCGTGATCAGGCCTGCGGTGCCTCCGTGCTCATCCACGACAACAGCGATCTGGAATTTGTTTTTCTGCATATCATCGAGGAGTGAGGTCACCATTTTGCTTTCCGGAATATAATAGGCATCCCTGACTAAATTTTTTATTGCCATCTCCGGGAGGACTTCTTCCTTTGCCATTTTCCTTAAGATATCCTTAACATACAACATCCCCGTGATGTTATCTACCGTTTCTTTTATAACAGGATAGCGGGAGTAGCCCTTTTCTTCGACAAGGGAAAGGACATTGGCCACAGCAGCGTCTTCTGAAATGATGATCATTTCGGTCCTTGGCACCATGGCTTCAGTGACTTTCTTGTCACCGAATGCAAACACATTGTGGAGCATGGCCTTTTCCTCTTTTTCAATTGCACCTTCCTCTTCGCCGATTTTTATCATTGACTTCATTTCTTCTTCTGTTAACATCTGCGGCGTGGGCCTTATTTCGCCGCCAAAAAGCCTGATTATCCCATTCGAAAGCTTGTTGAATACCCAGACCAGCGGGGAAATTGCCCTGATGTAGAGTTCAATCGGTTTTGCCATGGCAAGTGATATCCCCTCTGCATGGGTAACGGCAAAGGTCTTGGGGGTAAGTTCACCGAATACAACGGTAAGAATGGTCATGACAACCGTAGCAACGATGATACCAATGTCCTTTCCGAGCAGGGATATCGATACTGCAGTGCCGACTGATGTGGCAAGGACCGTAAACAGGTTACCCGAAAGAATCACCGCACTGAACAGGCGATCGTGTTCATCACGGATCTTTTGGGCGACCTTTGCATGTCTGGCGCCGCTTTCAACCAGATGTCTTAATCGGATTCTGCTCAGGGAGATAAATGCAACTTCAGAGCTGGAAAGCAGGGCAATCAGGAGTATACAGAAAATAATTATGATAAAACTATACGGGCCAGGGTCCATATTTTATTTTGTGATGCGTGCAATGATGGCGTCTGCCATGCCTGAGGTTGTTGCTGCCGTGGGATCATCAGGCGCCGGTTTCATATCATAGGTGACATCCTTACCTTCCCGTATTATTGAAGCAACGGCACTGTCGAGGTTTTCCGCTGCTTCTGTCTCGCCAAGATGCCTCAACATCATAACCCCGCTGAGTATCATTGCCAGGGGGTTTACCTTGTTCAGCCCCGTGTATTTAGGGGCGCTTCCGTGGGTAGCCTCAAAGACCGCATATTCACTGCCGATATTGGCACCCGGCGCGAGTCCGAGTCCTCCAATCAGTCCGGCAGCCAGGTCTGAAACAACATCACCATAAAGATTCGGCAGAACCAGTATGTCATAAAGCTCGGGTTTCTGCACAAGCTGCATGCACATATTATCAATTATTTTATCTTCAAATTCAATGTCAGGGTAGTTTCTGGCTACTTCTCTTGACACATCAAGGAACAGCCCGTCCGAAAATTTCATTATATTTGCCTTGTGCACAGAGGTGACCTTGCGTCTTTTATGCTTTCGCGCATACTCAAAGGCTGCACGGACTATACGCTCTGTGCCGAATACGGATATGGGTTTAATGCTGATGCCGGAATCCTGCCGGATCGTCCTTTGTGAAAGCCTTTCAACGAGATCAATGAGCGCTTTCGCACCTTCAGAATCCTTTTCATACTCTATCCCGGCATACAGGTCCTCGGTATTTTCCCTGAATATGACAAGATCTATATTGTCGTATCTGGTTTTTGCACCCTTGTATGTTTTACAGGGTCTGACGCAGCTGTACAGGTCCAGCGTCTGTCTCAGTGAAACGTTTACGCTTCTGAAACCTGTCCCTACGGGGGTCGTAATCGGCCCTTTAATGGCAACCCTGTTTTTCTTTATTGAATCAAGAACACGGCCGGGAAGGGGGTCCCCTTCCTTATAATATACTGCCTCACCTGCATTCTGGACATCCCATGAAAAGGAAACACCGGTGGCCTCCAGCACCCGTGTAGTTGCCTCTGTAATTTCCGGCCCTGTACCGTCTCCCGGAATGAGAGTTATCCTGTACATTATTTATACCTCGTACTTACCGTAAGTATTTTTGATACCTCGGCAGGGTGCTCTGCTATGAACCGCAGTTCATCATCAGTCAGGGGTTTTTGCGTATGTAAATTGGCGTACTGGACAAGTTCAAGTATTTTTCTCGCCTCACGGTCATTATGAAAGTGTATCCCGAGATCGTCATACACGTGGCTGAACCCCTTAAGGCCTCCGTATTCACCGGTCGTTATTATGCGTCCGGTCTGGAGCAGTTCAGGGAGGCCCCTTCCCACTTCTTCGGGATCATAGAGCTCGTAATTGCGTCTGTCTTTAAGCGCTCCGTCAGCATGAATTCCTGACTCATGCGCAAAGGCATTGGCACCGACCCCCACCTGTTTTATAGGAATCGGGATATCAAAGGCATAGGAAGCATATCGTGCAATTTTCCATGCTTTTTTTAAATCTACCCTGTCATCGAGATGGACCTTGTCCTCAAAACCGTGAGAATAGTTAAGGGCGAGAATAATGGAAACAAGGTCACAGTTCCCTGCCCTTTCGCCGTATCCATTGATAGTAGTATTTATATAGCAGTCAACTCCGCTTTCAATTGCACCCTGTGCGCCGGCAAGAGAGACTGCCTCGGCCATCCCAAGATCGTTGTGGCAGTGCATTTCAAGAGGGATCTTCGTGGCCTCAGCGATTTTTTTTATTTTTTGATAGATAGTTATGGGATCATCTCCCCCGAGTGTATCGCAATAACGAAAGCGGTCTGCTCCATTCTCTCTGGCAGCCAGGGCAAATTCAATAAGCTTCGAGGTTTCTGTCCGGGAGGCATCTTCTGCATTTACCCCCACGGTCTCGGCCCCATGGTCTTTTGCCACTTTCAGGGCTTTGACCATTGACTGCAATACATCCTTCCAGGTCTTTCTCCCCTGAAATTTGCCCTCGATCATGATATCAGAGGTAGAAATCGAGATATTGAGGTGCCTGATATCAGGGCAGTTCTTAAAGGCAAGCTCTATGTCTTCCGGCACAGCCCTGCACCATCCCTCAAGGTGAGTGTTCTTAAATACGCCTTTTTTGGCAAGAGCAAGATTAGCGTTAATATAATTTACTTCATGCTTGAGGGCAGGAAAGCCGATCTCACTCTGATATATCCCCATCTCATCGAGATACAAATTAATCATCGTTTTTGCAAGCTTGCTCAGAAGGATGCGCGACGTCTGCACCCCGTCCCTGTTTGTAACGTCAATGAGATATATGTTTTTCATGGGAAAGTTATTAAACCATACTTTACCCGTGATTTACAACCTCCCGGAAAGATTGACAGGCCTGTAAATATAGATGATAATGTACAAAAGAAAGGGTTTCTTAAGACTGGACATATTCTTGCCGGCATTCGTGAGAGCTTGGGTATTCACGTTCCCATGGGCAGAACAGAAGACATGAGCTATCCGATAGAAGATCAGAAAGAGATTCTTCAGGCCCTCCTGCAGTCTGCTCCGGACGCAGTCGTTGTCGTTGATCAAAACGGACAGATCCTGTGTATCAACGCTCAGACGGAAAACCTGTTTGGCTATAAGAAAAATGAACTGATCGGACGTGAAGTTGAAATGCTGCTGCCTGAAAGGGTAAGGAGCAGACACAGCAGCCATCGACAGAAGTATATCCAGCATCCCCGCACACGGCCAATGGGGATCGGACTTGAACTCTCTGGATTACACAAAGACGGTCAGGAGTTTCCCGTTGAAATCAGTTTAAGCCCTGTTGAGACCGGACGCGGACTTCTTGTTTCAGCAGCCATAAGAGATATTTCTTACAAAAGAAAAGTGGAAGATCAGGTCCGCAGGGCCAATAATGAGTTAAGTACGATCAACCGCATTGTTGCTGCGTGCACAAGCACCCTTAATTTAAAGGAAATTCTGGAAATAACCCTGGATGAGTCCCTTGCTATTTCTCAGCTTGAGGGAGGCACTATCTGCCTGATCACTGATAATGAGACACTTCATCTTGCAGCGGAAAGGGCAGCCTCGGACGCTACTATTCAGGACCTTACAACCCACGATATAAAAATCGGCGAATGCCTGTGCGGTAACTGCGCGAAAGATTTAAAGCCCCTTATCTTGTGGGACCGTGACAGTGTCATAAATTATGCGTCGCGGGAATCCCAGCGTGATGAAAAAATGAATTTTCACGCATCCTTTCCTCTGGCGACAAAAGGGAAATGTGTTGGTGTATTGTGCATCTTTACCCGAACCGAAAGAAAGCCCGATGCGAGAGGCCTCAGGCTTATTGAAACCCTGACCTCCCAGGTGGCCATTGCTATTGAAAATGCACGCCTTTATGAAGAAACCCTAAATAATGCGGTCACGCTGGAAAAGAAGGTTGAGGAGCGAACAGGTGAACTCCGTGAAAGCGAAGAGAAGTTCCGGAAACTTGCAGAAAACATCAACGAAGTTTTCTGGATGAGTGCTCCTGACGGGACAAAGGTCCTGTATGTGAGCCCCGCTTTTGAAGAGATCTGGGGTGTTAATCGCGACGAGCTTTATGAAAATCCGTTACTGTGGATGAGCACCATCAAGCCGGAATACCGGGCTGATGTTGAAAAATCCTTTCAGCACGAAAATCTGATGAAGGGAGGTTTTGATGTTGAATATGAAATCCAGCGCCCTGACGGCTCCTCCCGGTGGATACATGACCGGGGCTTCCCGGTACTGGAAGGCAATGAGATAAAAAGTATAGCCGGAATAGCAATGGACATCACCACATTCAAGGAAATGGACCGCCTGAAATCCATGTTTATCGCCTCAATGTCGCATGAACTCCGCACGCCGCTGAATTCCATAATCGGTTTTACTGGAATCATTCTTCAGGGCATGGCAGGGGACATCAATGCAGAGCAGAATGATATGCTCCAGCGGAGTTACGGTGCAGCCAAACATCTCCTTGGATTAATCTCGGATGTTATTGATATCTCCAAGATAGAAGCAGGAAAGATCGAGCCCTTTACGGAAGAATTTATGCTGGGAGAGCTGATACATGAAGTAGTTTCAACAATGCTGCCGGAGTTAGATAAGAAGAACCTTACCGTTGATGCGAGAGGCGATCAGGAAATAGCAGTGAAGACCGACAGGAAGAGGCTCCTGCAATGCCTTCTGAATTATGTAAGCAATGCAGTCAAATATTCTGAAAAGGGGGGTATAACGTTGACGGTCAATGATAAAAAGGAAAGGATTGAGATTGTTGTTGAAGATACAGGAATCGGGATAAAGAAGGAAGATATGCCCAGGCTGTTTCACGCCTTTGTCCGTCTTGATTCCCCCCTGCATATAAAAAACAGGGGAACAGGACTGGGGCTGTATCTCACCAGGAAGCTTGCACATGAAGTCCTGCAGGGTGAGGCGTATGCAGAGAGTACCCTGGGTAAAGGCAGCAGGTTCATTCTTGATATCCCGAAAAAGATCTAATGTAACCTTAATGAATATTGCATCTCCTCAAAGCGTCCATTTCCATTCCTGATTTAGACATTAAAAAAATATTATTGGCAAAAGAATTAATTGAATGTATACTGATTCCATAAGGGGATGGGGGAAATGAAAAAGGCCCTGATCATTGAAGACAATGAGGACAATATGAGGCTCATCTCATTTATCCTTGAGAAAAACGGCTATATCACCATGGGGGCTGAAAACGGGCGTAAAGGCATTGATATGGCGGTCAGGGAAAAGCCCGACTTCATAATCCTTGATATTCAGCTGCCTGATATGAACGGATCGGATGTTCTTACGGAAATCCGCACATCAGAAACGCTCCGGGGGATGCCGGTTATCGCAATGACATCACATGCCATGAGTGGTGACAGGGAGAGGCTGCTCACTGCCGGGTGCAGCGGATATATTGAAAAACCCGTTGACCCCTATACAGTAATTCATCAGATAAAAAAAGTTATTGGAGAAACAGGCTGATGCCGCGGTGCATGCCAGATCGTCTTGCGTGACTGACAGACAGGGATAAGGGATTTTGCTTCCTGACCTGCTGAACAAGCATATTCTTGCGGTGTGGGGGGGAGAACACTCAGGATGAAGATACTTATTGCCGAGGATAATGAAGATTCCCGATTAATTCTGAGAAAGACGCTTGAATCCGAAGGGTACGAAGTACAGGATGCCCCGAATGGCGCAGAAGCATTACGGTTTGCAAAGGAATCCCCGCCTGAGATGATCATTTCAGATATTCTGATGCCTGAGATGGACGGATTCAGACTTTGCCATGAAGTAAAGTCTGACCAGAAATTAAGAAGAATCCCCTTTATTTTTTATACCGCAACATATACCGATCCAAAGGACGAGAAGCTTGCAATGACTCTGGGAGCATCGCGTTTTATTCTCAAGCCTCTTGAAAATGCCGAGTTTCTGAAGATTATCAACGACGTGATACAGGAGTATAGAGATCATACACTGGTTGTTCCCGGAATGGTCCGGGAAGAAGAAGCTGAAGTGCAGAAGATGTATGATGACAGAATATCGGTAAAGCTCGATAAAAAGATAAGGGAACTCCAAAAAGAGCGCATGGCATTTAAGGCAAAAGAAGCGGAGCTGATGGCGTCTGAAGAAAAATATCGAAGATTGATGGAATCGGCCAATGATGCAATATTTATTGCTGATGCTGAAACAGGCATTATTATTGACGCAAATAGAGAGGCAGAAAAGATGCTTGGCATCCCTCAGGAAAAAATCATAGGAATGTATCAGACACAACTGCACCCCCCCGAAGACGTGGACCAGTACAGAGAGATTTTTCTAAGGCATATCCGGACGGGGAAGGCCATTTCTGAAAAACTGTTTGTGATAAACAGTGCAGGACAGAAAATACCGGTAGAGATAAGCTCCAGTGTTATGGAATCAGGAGGCAAAAAGATTATTCAGGGTATTTTCAGGAATATAACGGAGCGGCAGAATACAGAGGACGCATTACGGGAGGAAAAAAATAAGGCGCAAAGGTATCTCGATATTGCAGGAGTTATTATTCTGGCCCTTGATGCTGCGGGCAGGATCACCCTTCTTAA
This sequence comes from Thermodesulfovibrionia bacterium, assembly GCA_041629615.1. Classification (GTDB taxonomy): domain Bacteria; phylum Nitrospirota; class Thermodesulfovibrionia; order UBA6902; family UBA6902; genus JBFKMY01. Next base: position 7,480 of record JBFKMY010000098.1, read on the forward strand.
TCAGAAGGGCTGTGAGATACTGGAATGCAGGGCTGAGGAAATTATCGGATCAAGCTGGTTTGATAATTTTATTCCGGAACGGATGAAGCAGGAAATAAAAGCGGTGTATGAAAGCATAATGAACGGAGAAATGGAACCTCTTGAATATTATGAAAATCCTGTGTTGACAAAAGGCGGAGAAGAACGATTCATAGCGTGGCACAATACCCGGATAAAGGATGGGGAGGGAAATATTATCGGAACATTGAGTTCAGGACAGGATATCACTGCGCATAGAATGGCTGAGGATGCCCTGCATGAAAGCGAAAAACGTTTTCGCACCATCTTTGAAAGCTCTCCCATGGGAATCATCATTGCCAATGC